>JACQVC010000097.1 GCA_016209995.1 Gemmatimonadota bacterium | reverse complement strand
GTCGGCGTAGCCGGTGAACACTCCGCGTGAAACGGTAGTTGTTGCTCTCACGGCCGTCGCGCCGGCGCGAGCGCCAGGTTGTCCGCCTGGAGCTGGTACGCCCAGTCGAAGATCATGAGGGCGTTCCCGTCCTGGTCCAGTCCGAGCAGGACGACCCGGATCGCGGCGTAGTGCGTCCGACCGTCGTCGCCGATGACGCGCAGCGCGTAGGTGGTCTGAGCATCGAGCCTCACGCGCCCGGTTACGTATCCCGAGCTCGGTGCGCGTGACAACGCCGAGCAGTCCGGATCGCTCGCCACTCCACAGGTGAGAGCCGACGTGATGAAGCCCTGAGAGTGGATGGCCGTGCCCGGACCGGGCGCGAGCCACCAGCCTCCGCCGTCGACCTCCAAGCGGAAGTGCCGCTGCGGGGACGATCCCGACAGAACCGCCGTCTCCGAGTCGCTTGCGCGAAAGCGGAATCCGGACCGATTCGGATTGTCCCCGTGCGCGTGGATCCATTCGCCTTGATAATCGGGCCGAGGCGTGCCCTCGCTCACCTGACTGCCGGCGCTCTCGTGACCCAGCGTATCCACGGCGCTCACGAAATAGCGATAGGTGATGCCATTCTCTGCCCGCAGGTCCAGGAAGCCTTCCGAGTCCGTTTCCCCGACGAAGAAGCTCACGTTCTCGCCGGACTGAGTGGTCTGCTGGTAGAACCGGTAGTGCGAGAAGTCGGTGGCTGAGCGACTGCTGGCCGACCAGCGTGCGTAGAGCGCGCCGTCGAGAGCGATCACCTCGAGACCCGTGGGTACGGGCGGTGGCGTCGGCTCCGGAACCAGCACCTCCACCGCGTAGTCGGATGGCGTCTCGACATCGAAGCGGTCGTCTACGGCGGCCACGTAGTATTGGTACCGCGTGTTGGCCACCACATTGACGTCCGTGTACGCGCAGCTCGACGCGCGGCAGTTCGTGACCTGGGCGATGAGGAAGTACTCCGCGTCCGACACGCGCTTCGAATAGACCCGGAACGACTCACCGTTCCACTCCGGTGCCAGTTCCCACGTCACGTAGACGGCCCGATTGTAATAACGCGCCTCGAGCGCTCGCGGGGCCGCCGGTACCCCTGGGACTTCCGTGGTATCCTCACACGCCGACAGGCCACTGATCAGCGCGAGCCATACCATGCCTCTCGCCCGCATAGTCGCCTCCTCGAGGTCAGATCATCCCCACATCTCAGGGATCTGCGGTGCCCGCCAGGTTGCCACCTGACTCTTCTCAGATCCGGGATCGCCCCTTGGAGATCACGTTGCAGGCGCTGTACCGACGTCCCAACTCTTTGTAGATCAAGACGATATGCGTATCACTCCGAGCTGAATCTGTCCCTTGGCGGGGACAGAAGGCGGCGGACCGGTGGGACAGAAGTTGGAGATCACCAGGGAGATTCAGCGGCCTTCAGGTCGGCTCTACTAGCGCCTCACGCTCGTCTCCAGCGGGCTGCGCTGGTCGTACTCGAACTTCAGGTCGGTGTTGTCGCGCAGCTCGACCCTGAACTGGAAGCTCCAGTTGCCGGTTGCGGTCTGGCGGAAGTCGAAGTGCGCCTGCCACTCGTGGAGATCTCGGGTCAGCGTGAGGATGTGGTCGTTGAAGTTGCTCAGTCCCACGTCGTAGGAGGTATTCCAGCGGACTTCCCAGTTCTGAGTGGGGCTGAAGCCCATGTTGATCGTGAGCATCTGACTGGCGCTGGCGGCGGGGTCGGCCGGCCTTTGGAGGGAGTAGGAGAAATTCGCGTTCCAGCCGCGGGACCGCTCCCCGCCTTCCGGCTGCTGCTGTGGCGATGCGGGCGTCGTTCCCGGGATGATCGAATTGGGGTCGATGCGAGTCTGCGTCTGTGTCTGCTGAGGCTGCGCTCCCTCGGCCTGCGCAGAGGGGGCCGGCTCCTCGGCTGCGCGGCTCAGCCCGAGCCAGCGAAAGATGCCCGAGGTCGAGCTCAGCGAGAATCCGGTGTTGAGCCGTGCCAGTCGCGGGGCGAACCGCCGAGTCCTGGCTTCGCCGCTGCCCTCGTCTCGAAACAGCTCGTGCTCGATCGAGAGCGAGAGGCCGCGCAGAAAATCGGAGGTGATCTGGTTCGCGATGGTCGTCGTCGTGAACCCGTCCCGCCAGTCTCCGGTCTCCCGGGCTCGCACGAAGTCGTACGTGACCGCGGTCGTCTGCAAGGACAGCAGGTTGACGATGCGGGCTTGGGGCAGGCGGCGGGGGCCTTCCGTCGTATCCGGTCGTGCCGCTTGCGCCTGCGCCTGGGTCGTGTCCGCTCCGGCAGCTGTGGTGTCTTCTTCCACCTTCGCCTCGAACGTCTGGTTCAGGCCGACCGTGACGACGTTCCTGGCCTGCGACTCACGCGCACCGAAAACCCGGTCCTGCAACTCGGTCTGGCGGACAGCCGGTGTGTAGTCGTAGGCAACGGATGTGGCGACCTTGTGGCGTATCCGTGAGTAGTTGGCGAACCCCGGGAAGAAGCCGTAGATGTCGCTCTTGAGCTCGGCGCCGAAGGCCGTGCGAACCGGCCCGTTCACGAAGCTGAGAGCCTCGGGTTTCTGATCCGAGCGCAACGCGCTCCCGTTGATGGATAGGCGCGGCGTGAACGTGGTCGTGCCGATGAGGCGCTGCTGGAAGTTGAGCCCGGTGCTCCAGCCGATCGTGGCTTCGCCGATGTCGAGGCGCCGATCCGTGGCGGTATCGGGTACGTCCAGCCTCACGGTCTCGGAGTACTGGACGCCCTGCGACCAGCCGAGCCGGCCGATCGTGAAGCCCGAGCTGAGGTTGCTGCTGCGGCTGCGGGAGTCCGGGATCGGCGCCCTGCGCCTCGTCGGGTCCGGCGTTTCCGCGTAGTCCCGCAGGCTCTGGCTCGCGTTCGCGCTGCCCGACCACGTTACGTTGTTATACCACGCGGCCTGGCTCTGCGGAGCGCGAAACAGCGTGATCGGTGAGAGGGACAGCGAGAGGCTCGGGAAATCCATCTCGACCCGGTCATCGGACAGGAACTGCCGCCGATTCCCGTTCACGGCGAGGTTACCCCAGGCGAAGCGGTGGCTGAGGCCGCCCTCCGAGTCGATCGACTGCGTGACCTCCCGCGGGTCGTAGCTGTTTTGCCGCACGAAGTCCGCACTCGAGGCGTAGCGCGCCATCATGCGCAGATCGGTGCGCTCACTGAGCTGCCAGCCGTGCTGCGTATCGAGCGCGAGCTGCCGGCCGCCTCCCGACTCCCAGTACTGGCGGTAGTTGGCCGAGCCCTGCAGGAACTGCCGCGCCCAGTTGTACTGCAACCCCCCGGTGAGAGCCACGAAGCGATTGCTGAACCAGTCGAAGGCGAACTGGGAGTCCATGTAGTCGTTCATGGCCCAGTAGAACCCCAGGTTCGACAGGCGCCGGTCATAGCCGCGCGACGTGCGCACGATGTCGTTCATGCTGAAGACGGGGGTGAGGAGCCCGCTGCGGCGGCCGCGCTTGAGGCTCTGCACCATGAAGGGCAGCCACGCGACCGGCACATCCGCGAAGTAGAGCACAACGGGGCGAGCGACCATCACCCCATCGCCCACCATCTTGATCTCCCTCGCCCAGAAGTGGGAATGCGGCACGGTCAGATCGCAGGTCGTGAACATCGCGTGACTGCCGAAGACGACCCCCGGCTGGATGCTCGGCAGGTCCCCACGCACGAACCATTCACCCTGCTGCTGAAACTTCGTCGTGGCATCGAGCGCCGAGCCGCGCTCCTGCCTCAGGTTGTAGTACATGACGCGAGCCTGGACGGGATCGCCCGCGCGGGGCGTGTACAGAGGGTTGCCCAACACCTCCACCAGGTCGCGGTCATCATAGTAAAGGACCATGCTGTCGGCCGTGAGCCGCTCCCCCTCCCGTTGCAATTGCGCCTGCGCGTCCTTCGTGGCATCCAGCCTCAGCACCTGAGTCCGCATGTCGAAGTTGGCGCCGGCTCCCTCGTAGGTCGTGACCTGGTAGCCGGGCAACGACAGGAGAACCGTCATCACGCTGTCCGCAGCGCCCGCGCCGGCCACAGCAGGCTGTCCCGGCTCCGCCGCGGCCGTGACCGTGTCCGCCGCCGTCGAGTCGACCGCGGCGCTGTCCACGCCGAGTCGCGTCTGCCCGAGACGCTCCAGCTTCTGGAAAATACGCTCGCGCACGGCTTCTCCCGGCGGCGCCTGGGCACGCAGTGGAGTGGGAGCGAACAACGGGGTGAGGGCAAGGGCGAGGGCGGCGACTGGCAGCTGGGCGCGGAGTCTGGCAGCTGGGGGTGCCGCGCTGCCCGTGGCCCCACGGCGCTCGCAACGCGGCCCGTTGTCGTCTTCCAGCAACCTGCTAGTCACCGGGGGTCTCGACCGTCAATTTCATCGAGCCTCCCGCCCCACCGTCTCCCGGAGGCGTGTTCTCGGCTGCCTCCTCGGCCTTGCGCTTGCGGCGGTACACGATCCGCGACAGGAGGATGCTCAGCTCGTAGAGGAAATAGAGCGGGACCATCATGACGGCGGTGAGCACGATGACGTCGCCGGGCGTGATGACGCTCGCCAGGATGGTGATGCCCACGAGCGCGTGCCGGCGCTTCGAGGCGAGGAACTGCGGCGTCACCAGTCCCAGCACGGAGAGCACGAGGATGACCACCGGCAGCTCGAACACCGCGCCGAAGGCGAGCAGCAGCTTCGTGACGAAAGCGAGATAGGGGCCGGCCATGATCACGGGCGCGAGCGCCTGGGTCTGGAACGACATCAGGAAACGCAGGGCCACGGGCAGCGCCACGAAGTAACCCATGGCGACACCCCCGGCGAACAATACCAGCCCGAGGTACAGGGCGGGCACGATCGCTTGCCGCTCGCTCTTCTCGAGCGCGGGCGAGAAAAACGCCCAGAGGTGATACGCGATGAACGGAAAGGACAGCAGCAGCCCGATGACCAACGCGAGCTGCAGCGTCACCCAGAAGGGGTCCGAAGGCGAGGTAAAGCTGAGCCGCTCGGAACCCAGGTAGGGTTGGATCGGCGCGATGAGCAGCCCCAGCACGTTGAGCTTGATCACGATGATGAGGCCGATGATCAAGCCCGCGAACAGCGCGATCAGGCTCCAGATGACGCGCCAGCGCAACTCCTCGAGATGATCCAGGAACGGCATCTCTCCTCGAGGGTTGACGGATCGTTGCAGCCACCTACGCATACGAGCTTCTCAGAGAGGGAGCTCCACCTGATTCTTGGCGGCCTGCTCACGCTCCCGTTTCTGCCTCAGCTGTTGTAGCTCATCATAGAACTCATCGATGTCCTGGAAGTTCCGGTAGACGGAGGCGAAGCGCACGTACGCGACGTGGTCTCGACTCTTGAGTCGCTCCATCACCATGGCCCCGATGAGCTCGCTCGGGATCTCGACCCGAGCCATCTTGAAGACCTCGTCCTCGATCTGATCCACGATGTGCTCGATCTCCGAAGCGGAAATCGGGCGCTTCGCGCAGGCCACACGCACGCTGCGGATCAGCTTCTGGCGGTCGAACTCCTCCGCCGCGCCGCTGCGCTTCAGGACCTGAATCGTCCTCTCCTCCACCGACTCGTACGTGGTGAACCGCTCGCCGCAGTCCGCGCACTCGCGGCGGCGGCGAATGGCTCGCCCGCCTCGAGCCGTGCGCGAATCCACCACGCGCACCCGGGTCCCGTCGCAACGCGGGCAGTGCATCGCTCTTCGTACAGGGAAGCGAGGGTGGTTGAGCTCCGGCCTCGAGCGCAAGCGTGGCCGGCTTAGGAGTCTATCCGCGGCCGCGCCCCATGACTCCTAGGGCGGCCCGATCTCGGCGAGCTTCTGCTGGGCCAGCCCCGCGGCGTCGCTGTCCGGATAGTTGTTCACGACGCGCTGGAGATAGCGCCTCGCCTCGGCCCGGTTCCCGCGCTGCAGCTCGAGCAAACCGGCGCGGAAGAGAGAGCCCGGCACCTGGTCCGACGTTGGGTACAGCTCCGCGACGCGGAGGAATTCCCGCAACGCCTCCTCCACCCGTGCCTCCCGCTCGTACGTCTCCGCCAGCATGAACTGCGCGCGCGGGGCGAGGTTGTGATTGGGGAACATCCGGAGAAATTCCTCGAAGCCACGCCGAGCCGTGGTGAGCGAACCGCGCTGGAACTGCGTGATCGCCGCATTGTACGCCGCGTCGGCGTCCGCGCTCGCGGGAGCCATGGGCGCCGGCGTCACGCCGATCCCCGCGGTCGTGTCGGCGACCTCGGGTCCCACGACCATGGTGCGCGCGCGACTCTCGAGCTGGTCGCGCAGCCCGGCCAGGACTCGCTGACTCTGTCCCGTCAGCTCCTGGATCTGCAGAAGCTCCTCCTCCATGGCGAGGAGCTGGCGCGCCAGATCGGCCCGGGTCCTCAGGAGATCATCGCTGATCTGCTGACTCAGCGAATCCTGCCCTGCTCGCACGAGGCGCTCGAGGCGGGCCTGGGCCGAGTCCTGACGCTGCTGCGCGCTGCGAATCTCAGCGCGCAGGTCGCGCAGGTCCCGCTTCGTGGCGCAACCGTTCAGCGCGATGACAGCCGCCGTGACGAGCAGACACACACGTCCCGCGCGTCGCGCCCGGCGCGCGGCCAGCCGCGCAGGTGAACGCACGGGAGCACGTAGCATGCGGGGCACCTTATCTCACGGGACGGCGACCGGAACGAGCTGGTCG
>JACQVC010000096.1 GCA_016209995.1 Gemmatimonadota bacterium | reverse complement strand
GCGACGGCTTTGTGGGCAACGTGCTCCTCAAGTTCTACGAGTCCGTGGCGGAGTTCGTGATGAGTCTCCTGCGTGGCAGATTGACCGGCAGGCGAGCGGAACAGGATCTGGAAGAGGTCTTCCGCTTCCTGGATTACGCGGAATACGGCGGCGCGCCGCTTCTGGGCGTGAACGGCGTTTCCATCATCTGCCACGGGGAGTCGTCGCCCCGCGCGATTCGCAATGCGGTGCGAGCTGCGGCGCAGGCGGTGCGAATGTCGATGGTGGAGCACATGACTCGCCAGCTGGCCACCGTTCTGGGGGCGCAGGAGGCTGTATGAAGATCCCGAAACCTCTGGTCGAGATCGTAGCGACGGGCCGTTATCTTCCCGAACGCGTGCTGACGAACCGCGATCTGGAGAAGATGGTCGATACGACGGACCAATGGATCGTCGAGCGGACGGGCATCCGCGAGCGGCGGCTCGCGGAGCCGGAGATGCTGGCCGCGGAGATGGGCGCACGGGCGGCGTGCCAGGCGATGGAGCGAGCAGGGCTCCACCCCGGTGAGGTGGACCTGCTGGTCGGGGCCACGGCGACGCCGGATCGCTGGCTCCCCTCGACCGCGTGTGACATGCAGGCCATCCTGGGAACGAAAAACGCCGCCGCCTTCGACATCCAGGCGGCATGCACGGCGTTCATCTACGCGGTCACGGTGGCGGAGGGGTTCCTGGCGGCGGGACGCGCCGAGATTGCCCTCGTGGTGTGCACGGAGAAGATGAGCTCCATCACCGACTGGGAGGACCGGTCGACCTGCGTGCTGTTCGGAGATGGCGCCGGCGCCGCCGTGCTGCGGCGCAGCGCCAACTCGCGCGGCATCCTATCGAGCTACCTGCGCTCCGATGGCAGGCTGGGCGACCTCCTCTACCGTCCCGCCGGGGGCGTGAAGATTCCGCTGGATCACAAGGTGCTGGACGAGAAGGGCCATCTCATGAAGATGGAGGGCCGCGAGGTGTTCAAGGCGGCGGTGCGCTCGATGGCCGAAGCGTGCGACGTAGCGCTGCAGCGGGCAGGCCTGCGAGCCGAGGACATCGACCTTCTCATTCCGCACCAGGCGAACATGCGGATCATCGAGGCGACCGCGAAGTACGCGGGTCTTCCCATGGCGAAAGTGTACGTGAACGTCGACCGCTACGGAAACATGAGCTCGGCCACGCTACCGGTCGCCCTGGACGAAGCCCTCGAGCAGGGGCGCATCCGGCCCGGGTCTCACGTCCTCATGGTCGCCTTCGGAGCCGGATTCACCTGGGGCTCCCTGGTGCTTCGCTGCTAGCGGTTCACCGCCCGTCCGAGGTCCTCATCCCCCGTGCCGCATCGTTGTGATGATCGCGTCTGGTGATTTCACGCGGACATGACGCTGGCCATTCTCTGTCCGGGGCAGGGCGCTCAACACGTGACGATGGGCAAGGCGCTGGCCGAGCGCTACCCGGCGGCGGCCGCGGTCTTCAGGCAGGCCGATGAAATCCTCGGGTTCCCCCTGTCGCGGCTGTGCTGGGAGGGGCCCGAGGAGGAGCTGATCCTCACCAAGAACGCCCAGCCCGCCATCCTGGTTCACACCATCGCGGTACACGCGGTCTTGGCCGCGCGACTGGGCCCGGTCGCTCTTGCGGCAGGGCACTCCCTCGGCGAGTTTTCGGCCCACGTGCTGGCCGGCACCTTGACGTTCGAGGACGCGCTCGTGGCCGTGCGTCTCCGGGGTGAGCTAATGTATCGAGCGGGGCTCGAGCGTCCGGGTACTATGGCAGCGATTCTGGGGATGGAAGATGAGCAGGTAGAAGCCTTGTGCCGGGCGGCCAGCGACGATGTAAGTGTTTGTGTGGCTGCGAACTACAACGCACCCGGTCAGGTCGTGATCAGCGGTGACGTGGAGGCAGTGCGGAGGGCGGTGGAAGCGGCGCCTGCGGCGGGTGCTCGGCGCGCCATCCCGCTGGTGGTCTCGGGCGCATTCCACTCTCCGCTGATGTCGGCGGCCGAGAACGGACTTCGCGCGCACTTGCTGGGCACCGCGTTTCGCGATCCGAAGTTTCCCGTGGTGTCGAATGTGTCCGCGCGGCCCATCGCCTCGGGCCCGGAAGCTCGCGACCTGCTGGTGCGCCAGCTCACGGCCCCGGTGCGCTGGGCGGAAAGCGTGCGCACGATGCTCGAGCGCGGTCCCGCTGCCTTCGCCGAGCTGGGGCCGGGCACGGTGCTCTGCGGACTCCACCGTCGTATCGCGCGCGCTGTGCCGTGCCAGTCGCTGGGGGATAGTCCGGACGCCATCGCTGCGTTATAGCAGGTCGCTGAAGATCGTCTCCCGCAAGAGCAACGGAATCAGGAGCCGATGACACGGCCAGCGAGTATCCCATGCAGGAGCTAGCCGGACAGGTCGCCATGGTGACGGGTGGCAGCCGCGGCATCGGTTTGGCCATTAGCCGGGCGCTCGCGGATGCGGGAGCGCGCGTGGCGGTGATCGGCCAGGATGCGACTCGCGCGGCCACGGCTGCCGCCGCCCTTCCGGGCAGCGGGCACGCCGGCTACGCCTGCAACGTTGCGGACCCGGCGGGCGTTCAGGCGACCACGGCGCAGATCGAGAAGGACCTGGGCGAGATCGCGATCCTGGTCAACAACGCGGGCATTACGCGAGACAACCTGTTGGTACGGCTGCGCGACCAGGACTGGGATGACGTGCTGGGCGTGAACCTAAAGGGCGCGTTCAACACGATCCGGGCGGTCGCCAAAGGAATGATGCGGCGCCGCGCAGGGTCGATTCTCAACGTCACGAGCGTGGTCGGGATCACCGGGAATCCTGGCCAGGCGAACTATTCGGCCGCGAAGGCGGGCTTGATCGGACTCACCAAGAGTGTAGCTCGCGAGCTGGCCCCTCGTGGTATTCGCTGCAACGCGATCGCGCCTGGATACATCGAGACGGACATGACGGCCGGGCTGAATGAGGAGCAAACCCGGGGAATCCGGGAAAAGGTTGCTTTGGGGCGTCTCGGCCAACCGGAGGACGTGGCGGCCGTGGCGCGCTTTCTTGTAGGCCCGGGGGCCGGTTACATTACCGGGCAGGTTCTGGTCGTGGATGGCGGCATGGTGCTCTAGCGCCGCAAGCGGAGGGCGCCCGGCTGGAGCGTCGGGCGGCTCGGGACGTTCAATCTCAAGGGGGGACTATGGCGGGTGACATCCAGGCGAGGGTGAAGGAGCTCATCATCAACGAGCTGGGCGTCGAGCCCGAGAAGGTGACAGCGGCCGCATCGTTCGTCGAAGATTTGGGCGCCGATTCGCTGGATACGGTCGAGCTCGTGATGGCGTTCGAGGAAGAGTTCGGAATCGATATCCCGGACGAGGACGCAGAGCAGATGCGCACCGTGGGCGACGCCATCAACTACCTGCAGCAGCACGCGAAGTCCGAGTAGTCCGGCCGGGTGAGCCCACAATCGCTGCGCGTTCACAACACCGTTTATGCCTCAAGACGCTTCATCCTCGGGCCGCCGGGTCGTGATCACCGGGATGGGCCTCGTTACGCCCTTGGGGAAGACCGTCGCCGAGACGTGGGACGCCCT
This sequence comes from Gemmatimonadota bacterium, assembly GCA_016209995.1. Classification (GTDB taxonomy): domain Bacteria; phylum Gemmatimonadota; class Gemmatimonadetes; order Longimicrobiales; family Gaopeijiaceae; genus JACQVC01. The sequence continues at coordinate 2,793 of JACQVC010000096.1, read as the reverse complement.
GGTACGGGGAGTCAGCGGGGCGGCACCCATCACGCTGTTCGAGACGACGGACGAGTTCGCGACCCGCTTCGCGTGTGAGGTGAAGGACTTCGATCCCAGCCACGAGCTGGACCCCAAAGAGATCCGACGGTTCGATCGGTTCGCACAGTTTGCGCTCGTGGCGGCCGCGGAGGCCATGAGCTCGGCCGGCCTCGCGGAGCGCCCTACCGATGTGCCCCCTGAACGCTTCGGCGTCATCCTGGGGACCGGCATCGGAGGGATCGCCACCTTCGAGGAGCAAACGAGAACGCTGCTGGAGAAGGGACCGAAGCGCGTCAGCCCCTTTTTCGTGCCCATGTTCATTCCGGATATCGCGCCGGGACTCATCTCGATTCGCTACTGTGCGAAAGGACCGAATTACACCACGGTGTCCGCATGTGCCTCCAGCGCCCACGCCATAGGATCGGCGTTCCGAGCCATTGGACGGGGCGAGGCGGACATCATGATCACGGGAGGTACGGAGGCGACCATCACGCCGCTGACCGTCGCGGGCTTTGCGTCCATGAAGGCGCTGTCGACGCGCAACGATTCGCCGCAGACGGCGAGTCGGCCGTTCGACGCTACGCGCGACGGGTTCGTGCTGGGCGAGGGAGCAGGGTGTCTCGTGCTGGAGAGCCTGGAGTACGCCGAGAGGCGCGGCGCCGAGATCGTCGCCGAAGTGGTCGGATACGGTCAGTCCGCCGATGCCTATCACATCACGGCGCCGGCGCCGGGCGGCACCGGCGCGCAGCTCGCCATGCGCTTAGCCCTCGAAGATGGGGGTCTGACGCCGGACGACGTCGTCTATATCAACGCCCACGGTACCTCCACACCGCACAACGACGCGGCCGAGACGGCGGCGATCAAGAGCTTGTTCAGTGACGCGGCGTACCGCCTGGTCGTGGGCTCGACGAAATCCATGACAGGACACTTGCTGGGTGCCGCTGGAGGAGTGGAGACCATCGTCACCGCGCTCGTGTGCAAGCACGGTGTCATCCCGCCGACCATCAACTTCACGACTCCGGACCCCGCGTGCGACCTGAACTACGCGCACAACCAGAAAGTGCTGGGCTCCGTCGACGTCGCGCTCTCCAACTCCTTCGGTTTCGGCGGGCACAACGTGTCCTTGGCCATACGGCGGTGGGAGAACTAGCGGGTCGGCGGGGTAGCGGGTTAAGTGGGTTAGGGGACAGGCGTGTGGGAGCGGGGCGGGTCGCAGCTAGATAGGAACGATGGCGACGCTGATCGACGATACGGTTCGGGTGAGGCCTACGGACCCGGCACTCCTGCCGATTCATGACAAGGTCATGGCCGGTGAGCGCCTGAGCCGGGAGGACGGGATCGCGCTCTTCGAGAGCCGGGACCTTCTGGCCATCGGCGCGCTGGCGGACGCGGTGAACCAAAGGCGGAACGGCGATCGCGTCCTGTTCGCGGCCAATCAGCACATTAACCCAACGAATGTGTGCGTCCTGCGGAAGACCTGCGTCTTCTGCTCTTACGCGCGCACGCCCAAGGAGGACGGCGCGTACACCCTGTCGCTCGACGAGGTGTTCGCCGAGGCGGAGAACGTGCGGGATATGCGCGTCCGCGAGTTCCACATCGTGGGAGGGCTCCACCCGAAGCTACGCCTCTCGTATTACGAGGAGATGATTCGTGGGCTGAAGGAGCGGCACCCGGGTGTGAGCATTAAGGCGCTGACGGCCGTGGAGATCGCCCACCTGGCGCGCATCGAGAAGCTCTCCGTCGAGGAGGTCCTTCGGCGTCTGGTAGCCGCAGGTCTGGACAGCATGCCCGGCGGTGGAGCGGAGGTGTTCTCGAAGGGCGTGCGGCGCACGATCGCGGACCGCAAGCTGGCCGCGGAGGAATGGCTCGACGTTCACCGCTGTGCGCATCGACTGGGCATCTTCACGAACTGCACGATGCTGTATGGACACGTAGAGACCTCGGCGGACCGCGTCGAGCACATCCTGATGCTGCGCGAGCTTCAGGATGAGACCGGTGGCTTTCTCACGTACATTCCGCTGGCCTATCACCCGGACAACAACGAGCTGGGACGGCAGCTGGGTCGGGAAGGGACCGCGACGACGGGATTCGACGATCTCAAGAACCTGGCGGTAGGCCGTCTGCTCTTCGACAACGTTCCGCACGTGAAGACGCATTGGATTATGAACACCATCAAGGTGAGCCAGGTGGCGCTCCATTTCGGCGTCGATGACCTGGAAGGCACGGTGGTGCGGGAGAAGATCTACCACGAGGCGGGCGCTCACACGCCCCAGGGGCTGCGTCTGGAAGAGGTGGTAGGACTCATCCGAGGCGCGGGACGGCGTCCCGTCGAACGGGACGCGCGCTACAACGTGGTGCGGGAGTGGCCGTGAGCCAGTCGGTGCTCGAGCTCCCGATCCTGCAGCGCGTGGCTCCGCGGTTGCGCCCCGCTGGGCATCCCTTGCCGGTCCGGCTGCCGCAGCCCGAGTACTCGCCCGCGCCGCTGCGCTCGCGGCCGTTTGCCGCCGAGATCGAGGAGTGGCGGGACGTGGCGCGCACGACGCCGCTCCTCGAGCTGGGCGCGCGCGCACACGCCCTGCGGCTCGAGCGAACGCGGCCCGGCGTGGTCACCTACATCGTCGATCGCAACGTCAATTACACCAACTTGTGCGTCACGGACTGCAAGTTTTGCGCGTTCTATCGGCCGCCGCAGGATCCGGAAGCGTATGTTCTTTCGTACGAGGAGATCGGCGCGAAGATCGACGAAGCGAAGGCGCTCGGCGCCGTGCAGGT
>JACQVC010000095.1 GCA_016209995.1 Gemmatimonadota bacterium | reverse complement strand
CATCGGCGTTGAGAAGGCGGGATCATCGGGGTCGCGGGCGCGGGCTTGCCGAGTGGCTCGCAGGCTCCGGCTCGGTTCGGGTCGAAGTCTCGTGGGAGTTCGGCCCGCCGCCCATGGCCGACTGAGCGGTCAGTCCCTCGATGACCATGAGGCGGTCCTCCCAATAGGCTGCGCCCCGGCGATCGACGGCCGGCCACGACTCGCGCCCGGCGGGCAGCATGATGCCGCCGATCTCACCCCTGGCCCCGTCCGTGATGGTGTCGCCTGTCGGGTTCTCGTAGACGGCCGTGAGCCGGTACGTGTGATCGGCGCTCACGCGCAGCCCGACCGGCGGCCAGATGAACCTCTTGATCGGCATCGCCGCCACATCTCCGTGCTCGTCGAGAACCGGCGTCGTCTGCCAAAGCAGCTTGCCCGCCGTGACATCTTCGAGGCGCAGGGCGATGCCGTACCGGTGCAGGTGCCCGCCCGCGCCCAGGATGCGGCCCGACACGGCCGGCCGCGCTTCCCAGCTCCTCTCCGAGCGTCCCGGCGGCAAGTCGTAGGATCGGGCACCTGTGGGCGGCATCACGTCCATGTGGAAGGGGAAGACCCGCAGCGGGCGGAGCCATGCGCCCGCAGGAGTGAAGGGCATGCGCACGCGCACGTAGACCCGGTCGTACGTTTCGCCGGTCGGATTCCACAGCATCGTCGAGACGAGCAGCGTGTCCCCCTCGCTGGCCGGGACCCCCAGGAACCAGGGCAGGGTCACCGGCGATGTCTCTGCGCCGGCCGAGCCGATTCGCTGCATGATCGGGCTGAACAGCTCTCGGCGTCCCGGCAGCATCAAATTGATGTGGTGGACAACGATGGCCGGGACCGGCCCGCCGTCCGCAGCGCTCACCTCGACCCGGTAGCCCCGGAGCCAGCCCGTGGCGGGAAGCGACGCGAAGATCGAGATCGGGTCGCGCGTAACCATCGGCTCCATCCCGGCAGGGAGCGTGAGGGGCCCTAGCTCCGCGATCATCTCGCGCGCGGCCGCGTCATGGTACACGCGCAGGGGTGGCGGCTCTTCCGGCGTCGACGGTACGCCCGTGTGACCATGCTGCGCCATCGGCGTCGCGGCTTGTGCCATTCCTACCGCGGGCGTGACCAGTAACCCGACGATCAGCCCCACCGCAGTCCCCGTCCTCGCCAACGCCTCATGGCTGCGAGGCACGTGGTCGGCGCGCTCCTGCTCCGCCACCCGTATGCCTGTGCCGCGATTCCCGACGCCCCCGCGCCTCACGCTGCGCAACAACGCCAAAAGCCCCACGGCCAGGCCGAACACCAGGAGACAGAACCAGATGGCGAGCGCGTGCAGGAGTCGAGCCGGACGGGAGGCGTGGCGCGACGCACGCGGCTCGCGCGACGGCCCCACGAGCACGACGACATAGCCCGTACCGACCAGCGCCGTGAGCAGGCACAGATGCTGGACCAGCGCCAGGCTCAGCGCGGCGTCCGGCGAGAGACCGAACTGCTGGTAGACCAGGAAGACACCGGCCTCGTACGTCCCCATGTTCGCGGGCGCGACCGGGATCATCCCCGCTACCATCACCGCGGCCAGCACGACGGGCACGCTCGTGAGCGGCAGCTCGCTGCCGAAGCCGCGCTGGACGCAGAGAATCGCCGCGCCTTCCGCAGCCTTCATGCCCAGCAGCAGCATGACCCCGATCGCAAACCTCGGCGCACTGCGCAACGCCTCGAGATGGCGCGCCCAGCGGAAGATCACAGAGCGTAGAGAGCGCAGAGTGCGGACTGTGGAACCAAAGCCGGCCGCTCGCTGACGTAGGGCCATCGGAGACCAGCCCTCAGAGCCGGGCGGCGACGGGTGGGTCTCTGCGACGGAGCGACTTCGCGCCAGGGCAACGAGTGCGCTCGTCAGCACGAGCGCACCGGCTGCCACCGCCAGCGCGCCGCGCCACATCCAGCCCGGCAAGGGGACGAGCGCGACCGCCAGCGCCAGGATGGCTACCTTGGCCAGGCCCTCGATGACCGAGTGGGTCGCCAGCACAGAAAGCGCGGCACCGCCGCCCACGCGGCCATGTCGAGACAGAAGGGCCACCCCCGAGATGTGGCCGAGCCACAGCGGCATGGTATTCATGGTCATCGCCGTGAGCGCCACGACCTCGAACATGCGCGTGCGGGTCACCCTCTCTGTGGCGGGAAGTAGCACCCGCCACAGGCCGGCCCAGAGGAGCACGATTCCCACGTTGCCGGCAACTGCCAACGCCAGCCAAGGCGGCCGCACCTCTTGAAGACGGGCCCACGCAGCCGGACCGTCGATGTTCCGCACGCAGAGGAGCAGCAACAGGCTCGCCGCCAACCACGAGAGCAGCCAGGCCCAAAGCCTCCGCCCACTCGTGTCCGGCACAGCGTCCGGCGGCGAGGCGGCGCCGGCACGCCGGGGAACGCGGGCCGTCTGCTCCATCACGCTGCAGCCTGCTGAGCGGCCGCCGCCTCGATCACCTGGTGAAAGCGCGCGCCCCGAGCTTTGCAATAGCGGATCACCGACCCGAGGCGACGCAACGCGAGATCCCCCGTGCTGAAGCGACAGTCAAGCGGAAGTTGCTCACGCCGAAGGTCTACGAACTCCCAAGGGTGAACGAACAGCACGACCGGACTCCGCAGGCTGCCGAGCCACGGCTCCCGTATCCAGCGTGGCAGCCGCAGGACGGGCGATGTGATAGAGACCGGTACGCGGGCGAGCGATGTCCGGCCCTGCGGCCGGTAGTACGCGGGCTTGTAGCGGGCCTGCGAGGAGTCCACCTGATACTCGGCTTCCTCGAGCAATGCGAGGAACCGCTCGGGAAAGTCCAGGTGTGGAGCCCGAAACGAACGCGTGGGCGCGAACTCGCGGAGGATCGCCGACGCACCGTGCACTTCTGCGCGTGCGGCACCGGCGTCCATGCTCGTGAACCGCCGGTGCGTGAGGCCGTGGCAGCCCAGCTCATGCCCGGCAGCGAGCACGGCGCGAATCGCCTCGGGGTATCTCCGCGCCACGTAGCCGGTCGCGAAGAACGTGGCCGGCACGCGCTCGACCGCCAGTAGCTCGAGGAGGCGAGGTAGACCTTCCTGCACGCCCCGGTGTGTGTCGAGGAAGGGAGGGCAGTCCGGCTCGAGGTCTACCGTGAAGTAGACGTCAGTCCGTCTCGCGGGTGTGGCCACGGTGGGCATGCTAGTCCGCTCCGCTCCGCTCCGCAACGGAAACCCGCGGCGGCGGAGAGCGGCAGGTGCTGAGGCGGCGTACTCGCTAAGCTTGCTACTCGCTGGCCCCCTCGGCACGTTGTAACTCCGACGTTTCTGCGGGAACTGGCCCGCGGGCTCCCGCTGACAGCTGAAGCTTGCTCTCGACCGGAGAGACAGAGATCCGCAGACGAGGCCTACGAACGGTTCTGGTGCTTCTCCTGCTGGGGGCGCTCGACTGCACGTTCGAGCGGCGCACCGATCGTCCGACCGACCGGCCCGCGGACTCCGGTCAGCGCGCGGCTGCGCTGGCTGACTCGGTGCGCGCCGTGATCGACGCGTTCGACGCCGCGCTCCTCGCCGGAGACTCCACCGCCGTGCTCGCGCTGCTCGACTCGGCCCTGGTCGTCTACGAGTCCGGCGCCGTCGATTCCAGTCGCGCGGCGTATGCGTCAGGGCATCTACAAGCTGACATGCGGTTCTTGCGCAGCGGGGTCACGAAGAACGTGCTTTCCTCGGACATCGAAGTGCTCGGGGCGGCCGCCCTAGCGCTCACGCGGTATCGCATCTCCGGCGACTCGGACGGCCAACCCGTACGCATGGAGGGCACGCAGACCATGCTCCTGGTACGCACGCCCTCGGGCTGGAAGATCCGTCACATCCACTGGTCGAGCCGCCGACTCGCGCCACCGAGCTAACGCGCTCCCACAACGTTCAGTCTTCCGGCCCGCAAACTCGTCCGCGACCGGTCTGTTTCGCCCGCAACAGAGCCTGGTCGGCGACCTTGTACAGGGCCTCCGGCTGATACCCGTTGTCCGGACACGCCGCGTACCCCGCTGAGACGGAGACCCGGAGCCGGATCTCGAGGGGCGGCCTGGCCTCGGACAGCGTGTCGACTAGACGCTGAGCGACTGACAGCGCCACGGTACCCCCAGTGCCCGGCGCGATCACGGCAAACTCCTCGCCGCCGATCCGGAACGGCTGGTCCGCCCCGCGCGTGTGGTCGGTAAGCATCCGGCCAACCCAGATGAGAACGGCATCCCCGACGTCGTGCCCGAACATGTCGTTCACGCTCTTGAAGCGGTCCAGATCGATGAGAATCAGCGAATAATGCTCCCCATAGCGACGCGCTCGGTCGCTCTCCTCGAACAGCCGCTCGTGAAACGAACGACGGTTGAGCAGCCCGGTGAGATGATCGCGCAGCGCTTTGTCGCTCAGTCCGCTCATCTGCTCGTCCGCGTAGCGGACCCGCTGGGACATCGCCTGCAGCAGCTTGAGAGCCAGCTTGGGAGACTCGACGATCATCTGTCTGAAATCCGACTTGTCCAGGACCAGCGCGCGAACCGGGCTCACAGCGCTGACCGTGGCGCTGCGCGGCTGATCGTTGAGAAGCGCCATCTCACCGAAGAAGTCACCGCTCCCCAGTCGGGCCAGCTCGAAGTCCCCGTCCCGGCCGGGGAACACGACCCGGACCTCGCCGTCCAGAATCAGATAGAGGCACTCACCGGGCTCCCCGATCTCGACGATCCGAGTGCCGGCCATGAACACCTCTTCGCGCGTGCGACCGGCGAGTTTCCTCAGATCGGGCTCAGCGAGATCCTGCAGCAGCGGTACCCGCCTGAGATAGTCGGAGCGATCAGCGGTGGGAGATGAGGATTCCGGCATGCGAATTTCTGCGTAGCGTAGGTCGGGGCTGTCATGGGGCTGGACTACCCGCGCCTCTCTAATAACGAATAATCAGTGGCTGCGCGGACCGCTATGGGTGCGAGCGGAGACTACCAGCGAACGGCGATTCCCACTCCGATGAAGGACTCGCGCGGCTGGGCAGCCATGGTCGTGCCTGCCCGAAGGTCGAGCTGGTAGCGAGTCAGGAACTGGTAGGTGAAACCGCCGTTGATGTGGGTGATCGCGGGCCCCCCCGTGCCTACCGGCTCGAAGCCGTAGACTTCGACGTAGCTTCCCAACGGGTCCGTGAGTGCGTAACCCAGGGACACGCTGCCTGACAGCTCGAGGAAGGAGTCCCCCTCCTCACGGAGCCACGCGGCGTTGAGGTTCGAGCCGAGAGACGCCCGTTCAGTCAAGGTCCAGGCCAGCGACAGCTTCGCCTCAGGCTGTATCCGATCGCCGCGATAAGCCCTGCCTCCACTCGGGAGCGCGCCTGCCAGGATCAAAGCGACCGTAGGACTACCCGGCATCCACCCTTGGGCGCCGTCCGCCAGCGCCAGCTTGATGCCCAAGGTCGGATCCTCCAGGCCTTCTCGGTTGCTCTCTCCCGGCTCTCGCGACACCACGAATGAGTTGAGCCCCAGCCGAAGCTCTGCCCACTGCGCGATCCCAATTCGCCACAGCGCCTCGCCCAGCGCATGACGGTGTGCGGACCCCGCCCGCGTAAACGTGTACCCAGCTTCGACCTGCACGCGACTAACGGGTACCGTCACGGCGCTCTCCGTGAAGTCGGGTCTGTCCGTCACGAGTGGCGGAGGCTCCTGGGCGGGAGCACTCCCTACGGTGAGGATCAGGCCGAGAACCAGCAAAAGCGCAGGAGCTCGCAACGGTCTCATAACCTATTTATTTGTAGAGCGTTATCTCGCAGCGGGTAGCCGGCTGTCCGACGGGACCAATATTTCGTATAGCCGAAGAGAATGTTTAGTCTAGCCTCAAATTGTAGTCCCTGCTCCAAGACGTCAAGAGAGACGTGAAGCCGCGAGGATGGAGAATCGCAGACGACTTGTCCGGGACGGCTATCAGGAAGGCTTGCGAACGCCGCGCACGAAGATCTTGGTGGCGAGTTCCTGGCCGACGACTTGTGGGATGCCGTTGTCGCCGCCGACGAGCAGGGTGACCGGTCCGTTGAAGGGCGCGCGCTCGACGACTCGGACCTGCACGCCGGGCAGCAGGCCGAGCGTGGCCAGGTAGCGCAGGCGCTGGGGGTCGTCATCCTGCACGGCGCGGACCTCGACGTCGGTTCCCGCGGTGATCTCGGCCAGAGTCACGTAGTCGACCGCCTCGATCTCGCCGCCGCGAGTGGGGATCGGCGCGCCGTGCGGGTCGTGCTGCGGATGCTCGAGCGCCGACTCCATGCGATCGATGAGATCGTCGGACACGGCGTGCTCGAGGCGTTCCGCCTCGCCGTGCACATCGTCCCACGTGTAGCCGAGGCGGGCCTTGAGGTAGGCTTCGAGGACGCGGTGCCGACGCAACACGCGCAGCGCCTCGCGCTTGCCCGCGTCGGTGAGGCGGACACCGCGGTACGGCTCGTGCTCGGCCAGTCCGGACTCGGCCAGCTTCTTGATCATGCCGGAAACGGACGCCGGCTGCACCGCGAGCGAGTCTGCGATGCTGCTCGTGGATGCCACCTCACCACGCTCGGACAGATGGTAGATCGTCTTGAGGTAGTCCTCGACCGATCGCGTGAGGTT
>JACQVC010000085.1 GCA_016209995.1 Gemmatimonadota bacterium | reverse complement strand
CCTGCGCCGTCGTACGGGCCTGCAGAGCGCCGCCCGCTAGCGACGCGGCGATCAGTAGAAAGCAAAGGACACGGGCCATGATGCTCATGAAATCCTCACGCGCCGGGGTGGCGAAACGGTAGCATGGGCCTCTGGGAGGCGATTCAGGTCCTCCCCTGTGCTCTGGAATGCGAAAGCCATGAATAGGCAGGGCCGGGGCCCGCTGGCAAGCGGATGCGGGAGGTGGGGCCGGGCGCTGTGGGACCAGGCTGCACTCTGCCCGGGCAGGGGAGCGACGTGCGAGAGCTTGCCGGAACGAGGAAGCGGGGCCCTATTACCTGCGTGATCGTGTACGCTCGGGAGTGGCGATCAAGGATTGGTGCCTGTCGTTCCGGCGAAAGCTTGTCCCGGCGAAAGCCGGGAGCCGGAATCCGGATCCGTGAGCTTGACCTCCCGAAAACTCGAATGCCGTCGGCCACGTGAGGAATCCCATGAGACGACTTGCCGAACCTGATCAGCGCGCGACGCGCGGCGCCTGGGCCGCCACCGTAGCCTGTGCCCTGCTGTTGGCCATAGCGGCCGGCTGCCGTCCCGCCGCTGCCCCGGTCGATCTGGTCCTCCTGAACGGCCGCGTCGTGACCGTCGATGCCGAGGTGCCCGAGGCCGAGGCCGTGGCCATGGCCGGCGATACGATTGTGGCTGTGGGCTCGACATCCGAGATCCAGCGCTACGTGGGACCGAACACCGAGGTGCTCGACCTCGAGGGTCAGCTCGCGATTCCGGGTTTCATCGAGGGTCACGGACACTTCCTGAACCTGGGCCGCTCGAAGATGATCCTCGACCTCACGACGGCGAGGACCTGGGACGACATCGTGGCGATGGTGGCCGACGCGGCGTCCCGCACGCCGCCCGGCGAGTGGATCCAGGGCCGCGGCTGGCACCAGGAGAAATGGGACCCGCCGCCGGCTGTGACCGTGGACGGCGTGCCGCTGCACCATGATCTGTCCCGTGTCACGCCGAACCACCCTGTCTTCCTTACCCACGCGAGCGGCCACGCCGGCTTCGTGAACGCGAAGGCGATGGAGGTGGCGCGCGTGACGCGCCGCACGGCGAATCCGCCCGGGGGCGAGATCGTCAAGGACGAGCGCGGTGAGCCCACGGGCCTGATGCGGGAGACGGCCCAACGTCTGGTGAGCGCCGCGATGGAGGCGGCCACGGCCGGCCGGTCGCCGGAAGACATCCGCTCCGAGATGCACCGGCAGGTCGAGCTGGCCGGTGAGGAAGCCCTCGCCAATGGCGTCACCACGTTCCACGACGCGGGCTCCAACTTCGCGACGATCGATTTCCTGCGTGGGCTCGCCGAAGCGGGCGAGCTGCCATTGCGCCTCTACGTGATGGTCAGGCGCGAGTCCAACGAAGTGATGGCGGAGAAGCTGCCGCAGTACCGTATGATCGGCGCCGGCAACGGATTCTTGACCGTACGCGCGATCAAGCGCCAGATCGACGGCGCGCTCGGCTCGCACGGCGCCTGGCTGCTCGAGCCGTACGTCGACCTGCCGACCAGTAGCGGCCTCACGCTCGAGACCGTCGAGGACATCCGCCGTACCGCCGAGATCGCCATCCAGAACGGGTTCCAGGTGAATACGCACGCGATCGGAGACCGCGGGAACCGTGAGGTGCTGGACATCTACGAGCAAGTCTTTCGCGCGAACCCGGACAAGACCGACGTGCGCTGGCGCATCGAGCACGCCCAACACCTGCACCCCGCTGACATCCCGCGCTTCGGCCAGCTCGGCGTCATCGCCTCCATGCAGGGAGTCCATTGCACCTCGGACGGACCCTGGGTGCCCGAGCGCATCGGCGAGGAGCGGGCCCGCACCGGCGCCTACATGTGGCGCTCGCTCATCGACGCCGGAGCCGTGGTCACGAATGGGACCGACGTTCCGGTCGAGAAAATCAACCCGATCGCCAGCTTCCACGCTTCGGTGACCCGCAGGCTGGCCGATGGCCGCCAGTTCTTCCCCGAGCAGCGCATGACCCGCGAAGAAGCCCTGCGGTCCTACACAATCAACAACGCGTACGCGGCGTTCGAGGAAGACGTGAAGGGATCGATCACACGCGGAAAGCTCGCGGACATCGTCGTGCTCTCCAGGGACATCATGACGGTGCCGGAGGACGAGATCCCGACCGCACAGGTGGTCTACACGATCCTGGGCGGGGAGGTGTTGTACCGGCGCACGGCCATGGCACAGTAGCTCGCTGGGCCGGTCCGATCACCAGTCGTCGCGAAGACGGCCTGGTGGTCGGTCACTCGTCGGGTTCGACTCTCCCGCGCCGCCGCTTCACGGCGGCGCGGTGCTTTTTAGCCTGGAGTCGCGCTTCCTTCGCTGCGCGTGGCGGCCGCGTCCTCTTGCGCGACTTCGGCACGCGCAGCGCCGCAGCCACCACTTCTGAGAATCGCTCCGTCACGGCCTTGCGGTTCTGATACTGGCTCCGGCTGCCCTCCTCGAAGAGATGCAGCACGCCCTCCGCATCGATGCGATTCGCGAGCTTCAGCAGCAGCCGGGCGCGCTGCTCGTCGCTGAGCGCGGGCGACGAGCCCACGTCCCACGTCAGCTCGACGCGCGTCGAAGCTTTGTTCACGTGCTGCCCACCGGGTCCACTGGCCCGCGACGCTCGGTACCGCAGCTCCGCCGCCGGGACTGCCAGTGAATCGTCGATCCGAATCGTGTCCGCAGGGGCGTCCGTCATGCGCACAGGGTACCCTCGGCGGTACGCATTGATTCCGCCTTCGCCAGGGGCGCTCCTGGGGGGCGACGAGCAAACTACCGTTTCACGCAGACCGGGGTCCCCACGCAACGAAACGTTGCGTGGGGTAGGGAGAACACGGAGGGAACGAAGAGGCCGCAGAGAACCTCCTTAGCCCACGCGGCCGAATGCGTTATGTAAATCCATTGACATCTGTCGATATATTTGCTAGACTGGTTCGCCAGGCGAGGGAGCCGGACAGACGAAGGCGAGATGTCTCATGCGAAAAGCAGCACTGGCCATACTGGATCGAAGCCGCGGCACGCGCTGCTGCGGTCCGGAGACGCAGCCCACTCTGACGTATGAGTACGCCGAACAGCTAAGCGCGGATTTTGGCGTCCTGGCGCATCCGGTGAGGCTGCAGCTGCTCGACATTCTGGCACGCAACGAGGGGCAAGTCTGTGTGTGCGACCTCGAGGCGGCGGTCCCGGTCAAGCAGCCGACGGTCTCGCACCACCTCCGGCTCCTGCGAGAGGCCGGGCTCGTGGACAGCGAGCGCAGGGGACTGTGGGCTTACTACTTCGTCAAACGCGGGGCGATGGCTGCGCTGAGGAATCGGGTTCGTCAGAGCCTGGAGGCTCTGTCCTGATGCGAGCGTCTTCCAGGCGCGGTGCCTCACCAGTGGTGTCCGGATCGTCGGGGCGGCATAGACGTTTTTTCACGTATATGCATCGACAAACGTCGATATAAATGCCCAGACCAACGTGTAGCCGTGGGACGGGGCCCGAAGGATCTGCAACCGGGAGGATCAGTGGCACTGCAACGCGAGGAGACGAGGATGAGCGCGAGTGACTTGAAGGAGCGTGTACGACGTCGGTACGGGGCTGCGGCGCTGCGCGTGGCGTCGGGCGAGCCCGGTGGGTGTGGGTGTGGATGTAGTCCAGGAGGAGTGGGAGCTGGGGGCGGCGGCTGCCAGGGTGCTACGCGCGCGGACGCTCCGATCACCTCGGGTCTGTACGCGCCCGACGAGACGGCGGGGCTGCCAGCGGAAGCAGTCGTGGCGTCGCTGGGTTGCGGGAATCCGCTTGCGCTGGCGCGGCTGCAGCCGGGCGAAAGGGTGTTGGACCTGGGCTCCGGCGGCGGGCTCGACGTGCTGATGGCGGCGCGCCGCGTGGGTCCCACGGGGAAGGTTTACGGGCTCGACATGACGGACGAGATGCTGGACCTCGCTCGTGCGAACCAGCGCAAGGCTGACGCCGATAACGTGGAGTTCCTGAAGGGGGAGATGGAGAGCATCCCTCTTCCCGACTCGTCGGTCGATGTGGTCATGTCGAACTGCGTGATCAATCTCTCGGCGGACAAAGGTCGCGTCCTCGCAGAGGCCTTTCGCGTGCTCAAGCCCGGCGGTCGCTTGGCGGTTTCGGACATCGTCGTGCGCGGCAAGCTCTCGCCGGCCGTGCGTCGCAACGCGGAGCTGTGGGCGGGGTGCATCGCCGGCGCGCTCGCGGAAGAGGAGTACGTGGAGCTGCTCGAGTCGGCGGGCTTCCGGCAGGTCGGCATCGAGCGCGTGCGCGTGTACGGCGGCGAGGACGGGATGACCCTGATGCGCGCAGTCTCGGCCGCGTTCGGTGAAGGCGCCCCAGGCCGCCGGTTGGCGCTGTGGCTGGCATTCCTGCGCAGGCCTGGCCACGCATGGGGAGCGTGGCGCGCATGGCGGGCTTTCGCGAGAGGTCAGCTAATGAGCGCGTTCGTCCGCGGCATCAAGCCTGCTGTGCTTTAGTCAGCACCCACAATGGTTCTG
>JACQVC010000084.1 GCA_016209995.1 Gemmatimonadota bacterium | reverse complement strand
GCCGAAGGCCGCGGCGCAGCCGGCGTAATGATCTTGCTCCCGAACGGCGCCGCGCTCCCGGATCCCGACGGAGAGCTGCGCCCGGCCGGCAGGGCTCCTGCCGTGGCCGTCCGCGGATCGCTGGCCGCTGCCGTTCGCCAGGCCGCCGCGAGCGGCTCGGCGCTCGAGCTGCGCACCGCCGTCGAGCCGCGTGTCGCCGAGGCCCACAACGTGGCCGCGCTGCTGCGCGGGGCCAATCCGACGCTACGCGACCAGATCATAGTGATCGGCGCGCACCTGGACCACCTGGGTCGCGGCGGAGAGGGGTCTCTGGCGCCCGACGAGTACGGTACGATCCACAATGGCGCGGACGACAACGCGAGCGGTATCGCCGTGCTCATCGAGACGGCTCGCCGGCTCGCGACGCGACCCGAGCGCCCTGGCCCGTCCGTGCTGTTCATCGGCTTCTCGGGCGAGGAGCGCGGACTGCTCGGCTCCGCACATTTCGTCGAGAACCCCACGGTCCCTCGCGACGATATCATCGCGATGCTGAACCTCGACATGGTCGGCCGGCTGCGCGAGAACAGCCTCGCCGTGATGGGCGTGGGCACGGCCGAGGAGTGGCGCGATATTCTGGCGCGCGCAAATGGAGGGCTGGCCGAGCCCTTGCGCCTCGGTCTCACGGACGACGGATTCGGGCCGAGCGATCACAGCTCGTTCTACGCGCGTGGCATCCCCGTGCTCCACTTCTTCACGAACAGCCACGAAGACTACCACCGTCCGTCCGACGATTGGCAGAAGCTCAACGTCGAGGGACTCGAGCGGATCGCCGATCTCGTGACCGAAGTCACGCTCAACGTCGCGACGCAAACGCAGCTGACCGCGATCGTGCAGGCGCAGGATCCGCACGCGGGAGCGGCCCCCACCGCTCCCTCCTCGGATCAGGGCTATGGCCCGTATCTCGGGACCATCCCGGACTTCACGCCCGTCGACACGGGAGTGCGCATCACCGGCGTGCGCGAGGGCAGCCCCGCACAGCAGGCCGGTCTCCAGGCAGGCGATGTGATCGTGGGCTTCGACGGGACGGAGATCACCGACCTCTACGCGTACACGTACGCGCTGCGGGCGCACAAGCCGGGCGACACGGTGACGATCGTAGTGCTACGTGCCGCCCAGCGCATCACGCTGACCGCAGTTCTCGGCCAGCGGTGATCCAGCTTCCTGACCGACTCGCGCGGCGCAAGCTCTTGCAATGGGCCGCAGCCTACCTCGCCGGCGCCTGGCTCGCGCTCCAGGTGCTGGATCTACTTCGGGAGACGTTCGAGTGGTCGCCAGCGGTCCAACGCGCCGGGTTTGCCCTTCTGGCCGTAGGATTCCTGCCCGTGCTCGTCCTGGCCTGGTACCACGGCGAGAAGCGCATACCGCGGGTGAGTGGGGCCGAGCTCGCGATCATCGCGGGGCTGCTCATCATCGCGGGCGCAAGCGTAGCGTACGTCGCGCGGGGCGCCAACCGAGGCGGGCTGAGTACAGGCGACAACGCGGCCACAGGTGCCGTGCCGCCCGTCGAGCCGCTCGTGGTCATGATGGATTCACCGCATCCAGCCCGTGTCTACGACCCGGAGACTCTCGCGTTCAACGGCACGAACGCCGATGTGTTGAGCGATGTCCTGCTGGATCTGCCGATCCGCCGACAGAAGGAGGCTATCGGACCCACCTGGCACCGAGAGGAGGAGATCCGCCAGTTCGATCCAACTCTGATCCTCGTGCACTACTCCGGATTCTGCCAGGAGACGTGCCAAGACCGCACCCGCCTCGTGCAGCTCGTGCAATACTTCGCGGACACTGACACGCAATTCCTGATCTACAGCCGCGCCCCCGAAGACTCTCTGCGCGTTTGGGTGGACGCGCTGCTCGAGCCCGTCGAGCGCGAGCGAGCGGGAACGCTCGGCCGCGTAGACACGTTCGGACTGGACGACCACGGATCGCGGCGCTGGCGGGATCCTGTCACCGCCAGCGCGCTGAAGCTGCGGGTGAAGCGGATTCTCGGGCTGAATTGAACCGAAAGTCGCGCTGCCGCCGGCGCTTCCTACTCCCTCCTCATGTTGAAGCCGGTGAGCAACGAAATGCGCACGCCCCTCCCGGACGGCACGACAGCCAGGTTCATGGGAACGTTCACGTTGCCGGCCCGAAGCGTGACCCCGCCGCCCATCGCCATAGCTGCGCCCGCCAGCGATACGTTTGGCCCCAGCCCGAACTCGGCTCCCCGGGCCGATCGGACTCCGACCAGCCAGGTGATGCTCGGGAGAAAGAGACCCTGCTCCGCGCCGCCGATCAACAGAACCAGTTCCGTCACGCCGGTCGTGCCGTTGTCGGCGAACGGCAAGAACCTCGCCTCGTATTGCCAGCCGAACTGAGTTACCACGGGAAAGGCGTCGAAGTCATCACGCAGATCCTCGGCAAGCCCTCCGCCCAGCACGGTGAGGCCGACGCGTGGACCGCCTATGTCCACGGGTGTCTTCTCGGCTCCTTCCTGTGCCGCGAGCCGTGTGCGCGGGACCAGGCTCGCAACAACCAGCGTGGCGATCAGTAGGGGCGTTCTCATATACCCTCCTCGACGATCGAGCTTGAAACTCCAGCGCACGGACAGACCGTGCCGCGCGCGGGTCGATCCCACGCGCGACTGCACATTCGTGGTCGCGCGTCAAGGAGACGTCAAGTGGTTCAGGAACAGCGGGTTAGCGAGGTGGGGAGTTGGCGGGGTGAGTGTGCTGGGGCTCCACTCGCAATGCGGTCGGGGGGCGGCCGGCGCCGACCAAGCGCCAAGCCGCCAACCCGCTCACCGCTACTTCACGGCTGCGCGCCGGATGTCATCGCCTTGGCCAGGCGGTACAGGAACTCCTGCCCCTCGTAGAACGAATTCACGGGAATGCGCTCGTTCATCCCGTGGGAGAAGGTCTCGCCGTAGAAGAGCCCGGAGATCCCGTAGGTCGGAATACCGGCGGTCCGCAGGGAAGCCCCGTCCGTTGCGCCGGTCGACATGACCGGCACGACAGGAACGCCGGGCCACAGCTGCTCGGTGATCCGCTCCACTGGCGCGAGGACTTCCGGAACCAGTGCGGAGGGCGGCGTGTTGCGCGCGGAATTCCCCGTCGTGACGCGGGCCGTCGGCGCTTTCGCAGCGGCCTGCTGAAGAGAGCGCAGCACGAACGCCGGGTCCTCGTCGGGCAGCATGCGACAGTTCACGGTCGCGCGCGCCCGTTGCGGCAGCGCGTTCGTCGCGTGCCCGCCCTCGAGCATGGTCGCCACGCACGTCGTGCGCAGGATCGAGTTGAGCCGCGGGTCGCGCGCGAGAACGGCGATCGCGCGCTCGTCACGCTCGTTGGCCAACAGCGCGCGCATGGCGGCGCCGATCTCCGGCGCCTCGATGTCCACCGAGCGACGCAGGTACTCGCGCGTCACCTCGTTCAGGCGAACCGGGAACTGATGCGCGGCAATGCCTGTCAGCGCCTGCGCCAGCTCGCTGATCGCGTTGTCGGGGCGAGGCCGCGAGCTGTGGCCGCCCGGGTTCGTCACTTCGACCTGAAAGTTTTGCGACTTCTTCTCGCTCGCCTGCACCGTATTCGCGATCCGCTTACCCTGCTCGTCCAGCAGCCCGCCACCGCCTTCGTTCAGCGCGAACGCGGCATCGATCAGCTCACGATGGTTCTCGAGCAGCCAGCGCACACCATTGAATCCGCCACCCTCCTCGCCGGCGGTGGCGGCCACGATAATGTCGCGCTCCGGAACGTAGCCCTCTTCCTTGAGACGGATGAGCGTCGCCACGTGAAGCGCGGTCTCATCCTTGTCGTCCGATGTGCCTCGCCCGTAAAACGTGCCGTCCCGCTCGATCAGCTCGAACGGTGGTAGCGTCCAGTCCGCGGGATCCGCCTCGACGACGTCCAGGTGCGACAGCAGAAGGATGGGCTTGAGTCCCGTGGAACGTCCGCGCAGGCGCGCCACCAGGTTACCGCGATCCTCCCGGGGCCCCATGACCACCACGTCCTCGGGCAGGAACCCCGCGGCCAGCAGCCGGGCGCGCATCGCCTCGGCGGCCGTCGTGGTGTTGCCCACGCTGTGCGAGGTGTTGATCTCGATCAGCTCCTCGTACATCTCGCGCGCCAGACGCTGGAAGCGCTCGGGCGAGCGGATCTGCGCGCTCGCCCAACCGGGCGTGATGGCGAGGCCGATCGTCGCCGCAAGCGCGGCACCCCTGAGACGCCTGTGCGCACCAGCCGTACGTGTGAGTGCCAGCATCATGCCTGCCCCCTCCCGCCCACTCGCCTCGGTGGTCGTTCCCAACTGGAACGGCCGCCACCTGCTTGGCCCCTGCCTCGAGTCCCTCGGCCAGCAGCGCTACCGGCCGCTCGAAGTCATCGTGGCCGACGGTGGGTCGCAGGATGGCAGCCCCACCTACATCGCCGCCGCCTTCCCGGCCGTCCAGGTGCTCCGGCTGCCGACCAACCGCGGCTTCGCCGGCAACGTCAACGCCGGCCTGCGGCGGGCACGCGGCGACGTGCTGCTCCTGGCCAACAACGACCTCGAAGCGGACGCGGACTGGGTGGCGGCCTGCGTGGATATGCTCTCGGCAGACCCGGGCCTCGGCTCGGTCGCCAGCAAGATGCTCTTCGCCGACCGGCGCACGATCTACAGCGCTGGCGATGGGCTGCGGCGCAACGGCGAGGCATTCCAGCGGGGCGCTGGAGCGCCCGACGGGCCGGCCTGGGACGTTGCCGCCGAGGTCTTCGGGGCCTGCGGCGGTGCGGCGGCGTACCGGCGGGCCATGCTCGCCGACGTGGGCCTCCTGGACGAAGTGTTCTTCGCCTACCTCGAAGACCTGGACCTGGCCTTCCGTGCCCAGCTGCGCGGGTGGCGCTGCCGATACCAGCCAGCAGCGCGGGCCTACCACCGTGGCAGCGCCACCGGCGGCGGGCCTCTCGCCTCCTACTACAACGGCCGCAACCTGATTCGGCTGCTGGCCAAGGACCTGCCGTCGGGCCTGGTGCCGCTGCTGCTCCCGAAGATCCTCCGCTACCAGGCGCGCCGGGCGCGGGAGGCGCTGGCGGCCTGGCGCGGCGATGCCGCCCGGGCGACGCTGCGCGGCCAGGTCGCCGGTCTGCTGACGCTGCCCCGCCACCTTGCCGACCGACCCTCCGTGCAGCGGCTGCGACGGGTGTCGAACGCCCACGTGTACGACCTGCTGGAGCCCGAGCTGACGGTCGGCGGGTAGTCGAGTCGCTACACTGCGGTCTGTCGTGTCGGCACCCCGCGGCGAGCGTCCTCCGAGCCTGTCGGTGGTCATTCCTGCCTACAACGAGCAGGAGCGGCTCCCACAGACGCTCGCGGCCATCGCCAGACTGGTGCGCGAGCGCACCCTCGACTGGGAGGTCATCGTCGTCGACAACGGCTCGCCGGACGCGACGTCGGCGGTGGTACGGGAAGCGATGGCGGGCTTCGAGCAGCTCCGGCTGCTGCGCACCGCGCGCCGCGGCAAAGGGCTGGCTGTGCGCACCGGCGTCCTGGCCGCGCACGGCCAGGTGGTGGTGTTCGCCGATGCGGATCTCTCCTGGCCACTCGAGGAGCTGGCGCACTTCCCCACCCTGGTCGACGATCGCACGCCGGTCGTGATCGGCTCGCGCGAGGGCATCGGGGCGCGCCGTATCGGCGAGCCACTCTACCGCCACCTCATGGGGCGGGCATTCAACTGGGTCGTGCAGGCCCTGGCCGTGCCCGGCATCCAGGACACGCAGTGTGGCTTCAAGGCTCTTCGCCACGACGCGGCGCGGGCCATCTTCTCGCGCCAGACGCTGGACGGCTTCGGCTTCGACGTCGAAGTCCTGTTCCTGGCGCGGCTTCTCGGCCACGGGATCCGCGAGGTACCGCTGCGCTGGGAGCACAAGGAGAACAGCCGCGTCCAGCCGGTGCGGGACGCCATGCGCATGCTGCGGGACGTCGTGGTGGTGCGGCTGAACGCGGCCCGGGGCCGCTACCTCCAGCCGCCAACCGCCGTCGGGGTCGAAGCGTAGCTCTGCCGCGCGGCGGGCGAGGGGCCCCGCGCCGAGGTCGCTGCGGACGCCGCTCAGCCGCTGCCGCGGCCGCCAAGCACGGTCCGCAGCGCGGTGACCAGCGTGTCGAGGTCGAAGGGCTTGTAGACCACGGCTGCCGCTCCCAGCGCTGCCGGGTCGTCGCGCTCGGTCCAGCGGTGGGCGGTGAGGAGCACGATCGGGGCGATGGCGGCGAGCTGCTCGACCTGGGCCCGCTGATCCTCCTGCAGCGCCTCCGAAGCGACACCCCACACGTCGGCCAGGATCAGGTCCGTGCCCGGCTCTGGCCCGGAGGTGAGCGCGTCGGCGATCGAGCGGTGGGCGGACACCGCGAAGCCCTCCTCGGCGAGTGCCTCGCAGAGGATCTGGCGCAGGACGGAGTCGTGCTCGACCAGAAGAACGTGCGGCTGACGCATCGGAAGCAGACGGTATTCGACGGCCCGCCCGGCGAGGGCGTCAACTTGATGGTTGCGGAGTCGCGCACCTTTCGGCCGGTGGCACGGCGGTTGCGT
>JACQVC010000090.1 GCA_016209995.1 Gemmatimonadota bacterium | reverse complement strand
TGCGGAACTCCTTCTCGAACCGCTGCATGTCGTCGACGCGGCTGACTCCGAGGCTCACGCGGCTGCGCATCTCCAGATTGAGCCTCTGGACGATCTCCCAGCTCCGCAGAACACCGGCGTTGCTCCAGAAGATGTTGTAGTTGGAGTTGTAGGCGACGCGCTCGAAGACGCCGCCTCGCATGAAGAGCGTCTTGGAGAGCGCGGAGTCCAGCTCACGACGATCATCGTCACGGATGAAGCCGACCGCGTTCCCGTTCTCGACCACGTGCTCGCCGAGGTGCGTGTAGCGCACGTGGAAGTGGCCTGTCGGCGAGTCGTAGGACG
The DNA here is from genome assembly GCA_016209995.1 of Gemmatimonadota bacterium. Classification (GTDB taxonomy): domain Bacteria; phylum Gemmatimonadota; class Gemmatimonadetes; order Longimicrobiales; family Gaopeijiaceae; genus JACQVC01. Next base: position 5,694 of record JACQVC010000090.1, on the reverse strand, counting down.
GCCGCAGGAAGAACGCGCGGCGGCCCTGGTCGAACGGCCCGTAGGTCTCGACCCACTGACCGGTGAAGCCCAGCGTGCGCGTGAAGAAGAGCGTGGCGTCGGCGCTGGCCGTGCCCTGGCGCGCACCGTCCCGCAGTCGGTCAGCGACCATGACCGCGACGTTCGAGCGCCCGACTGCACGCTGTAGCCGCGCCACCGTGTAGTTGGCGGAGGACGTGGCCGGTGCCGGATCGTCGTTCGCCCAGATCAGCGCGGCGGTCCAGGGGCCCTGCTTCGCATTCAGCTTGGCGCCGCCGCGAATATCCGCGATGCGACGCGAGTAGAAGGTCTGCATGCGCTGGCGGAACAGCTCGCTGCCCTCCAGGAAGAACGGCCGCTTTTCTGGGAGCGACAGCTCGAACCGTGTCAGGTTGATCTGCTCGCGATCGGCTTCGATCGTGGCGAAGTCGGGGTTCACGGTCGCCTGCAGGAGCGCGTCCGGCCTCAGCGCGTAGCGCGCGTCCAAGCCGGCGTCCCCGACGAAAGACGCTCCCTCCTCGCCGCGCGCCAGCCCGTAGGGGATGATCTGGTGCCGCCGCTCAGGCGCCGGAATGTCCAACCCCGTGAGCAGTCCTGCCTGCGAGACGCGGTACTCGCTGTCGAGCGGCCCGGCCCAGAAGCTCTGCTCGAGCGTAGCCCGGCGGCTACGTCCGAAGTTGATGCCCCAGGGCCGCTCCGGACCGCGACGGAACGTCACGGAGGCAAAGGGAATCGACAGCTCGGCCGACCACCCGTACTCGGTGCGCCGGGCCGCCGCGAACCAGCGCCCGTCCCAGTTGGCGTCCACCGTGCGGCCGTCATCCGCGATGCGGCCATCCGCCTGCGTGCCGAGCAGGTTCGTGATGAAGTAGTAAGCCGACTGCCGGTCGCCGTGCGTATCCAGGACCACGACCACGGCATCGTCATCGACCAGGTTTCCGTCTCGCCGCGTCAGCTGTGCGGTCGGGATGCGGTCATCGTTTACACGGAAGGCGACGTACAGCGCGACGTCGTCGTAGGCGAGCAAAGCCTGCGTGGCCCGGCTCTCCGGCTCGCCGCGCCGCGGGAGGTATTGGACGAACCCCGACGCCACCGCCGCACCCTGCCACTCGCGCTCGTCCACCATCCCATCGATGAGCGGCGCCGCAGTGATCTTCTTCGCCGCCAGAGCGAACACGGAATCCGGCGGCAGGCCGCTGACTGCGGCAATGGCGAGGAGACCCAGCACTCCGCTCATCGATATCCCGGCGCCTTAGCGGTGCCTCCCAGAACGGCGGTCGACCCATGCTCGACTCCCAACACTAGCCTAGTGGTATCATGATTCAAGTAAAGCAGTGTCCTCCTTACGATTTCCTGACCCGTCCCTGCCCTTCACTCCCAGCTCCCATGATTCCAACCAGCACACACCCGCCCAACCCGTCGCGACGGACCGCAGAGAGTACTAGCCCCTCTCCCTGTCGGCAAACAGTGCTCGGACAAAGGCTGTTGGCGGCATCGCCGCCAACAGCTGGGGAACGCCTTCGGCAACGATCCGTCCCTGCTCGAGCACGGCAATGCGGGCGTCGAGCGCCATCGCCTCGTGGATTTGATGTGTTACGTACAGCGCGGTCGCCCCGGTTTCCGCCAGGAGCGAACGCAGTAATGCGAGCAACTCCGAGCGAAGAACCACATCGAGATTTGTGAGCGGCTCGTCCAGCAGCACAGCATGCGGTTGCAGCACGAGGGCGCGCGCAATGGCTACACGCTGGCGCTCGCCGCCCGACAGCTGCCCCGGAAATCGGCGCGCCTTGTCCGACAGTCCGACACGCGTGAGCATGTGGTGGATCCGTTCCGCGCGCGTCGCACGCGGAGTCCTCTTAAGATCCAGGCCGAATGCGAGGTTCTGCTCGACGGTGAGGTGTGGCCAGAGCGCAAGATCCTGGAACACGACAGCGAGACCGCGCCGATCCGGTGGAACGAGGATCTGGCGATTCTCGCTTACCGGCTCACCTGTCAGGCGAACCACACCGCGCTCCGGAGCAAGCAGACCCAGGATGATGCGGAGGACCGTCGTCTTGCCGCTTCCGGACGGACCAATCAGCGCGAGGATTTCGCCGGGAACCACTCGCAAGGAGATTCCCTTCAGAATATCGGTCCGATCCTGGCGCGCCCATACATCCTCGAGAGCGATTGCGGGTGTCATGACGTTCTCGTTCGATCGACAGTCGCAGCAGCCGCCAGCACTCCAAGTAGGGCCGTCGTGACCACGATCTGCGTTACCGCAAGCGCCGCCACCACGTCACTTGGCCCGTTCGCCTCGAGAGTGAAGATGCGGACCGTCAGTGGCTCACGTCCGGGCGGATAGAACAGGACGACCGTATCGAGGTCGCGCAGACAGAACACAAGAGTGAGCAGCCACGCGGCGGTAATCCCACGCACGTGCAGTGGTGCGACAATCCGGCGCAACTGTGCGATACGCCCACCACCGAAAACGGCCGCTGCTTCCTCGAGGCTGCGCGGGCTCTGCGCGATCGCCGTCGCCATCACGCGGACACCGACGACGGCGTAACGCGCGATCAGTCCGAGGACGAGAATAGCCAGCCCGCCGTAAATGAAGCGGGTCATCTGGTGATTCCACGCCGTAATCAAACCGACGCCCAGCACACCCGCTGGGGTGAGGAAGCCCAGCATGAGCGTCGCATCCAGAGCGCGGCCAGCCTGGTGTCCGCGCGCGATGGTCCATGCCGCCGCGAGGCCCAATACGATGATCGTGGTGGCTGCCGCCATCGCGGTAATAAGGCTGTTCCACAAACTCGACCGGATCCACTGGGGCAGCGCCGCCAACCCATCAGGTAGGGCACGCATGAACAGCGCGAGTACGGGGATGAGCGAAAGCGCTGTAACGGCAATGCACATGAGCGTTATCCCGGCCCGCCAACGTCCGAGCGGAAAAGTCGCACGCTCCCGTCCGCGCAATCCCAGGACCGCGAACGTCCTGTCACCGACGAACCGCCGCTCGACGGCAAGCAAGGCGAACGTCACTGCTAGCAGTGGAAGCGTCATTGCCACGGCCTCGCCCGGCTCGTAATCAATTCCGCCCAGTCGTGCGAACACGCTCGCAGGGTAGGTGCGCACGCGCAGGAACATCGGCACGGCCAGCTCGGAAAACGCCAGCGCGAAAACCACGAGAAGTCCCAGGGCAATAGCCGGTGACACCGCAGGCAGCAGGATGCGACCCATCACTCGGAGCGGGCGCGCGACCACTCGCGCCGCGTCTTCCAGGGAAGCGTCGACGTTCTGGAGTGCAAGCGCCGTCAGAGTGGTCACGATCGGGGCAAACGTCACCGCCAGGATCGCAACCAGTCCGATCGGACTGAAGAACAGCCGAGCCGTCGCGGGCGAGCCAGCATACCCGTTGACGCCCAGGACGTGGAACCATCCCAGCGCCACCAGGAATGGCGGGACGAACACGGGCAACGCATGCAGAACGAGCAGCCAGCCGCGCCACCGCACATCCGTCCGCCCGAGCAGAATCCCGAGTGGAACACCGATGGCTCCAGACACCCCAGTCACGGCTGCGGCGAGCGCGGTGGAAGCACCCAGCAGCGCCCACGTGCCTGCCGAGCCGAGCACACCACCCATGAGTGCCAGCGCACCTTCAGCGAGCGCCAGCTCCGCCGCCAGTGTACCAACGGGTACGAGAACAATGAGGGCAAGGAGCGCTGGCGGCGCCGAGAGCAAGAGTGCCTCATGCGCACGCCGCCACTGCGTCATGGAGCAGGCATCACCGCACTCCGACCCATTCGCGAAGCCAGGGCTGGATACGTCCCATCTCCCGCGCAACGAGGGTGTAGTCCACGGCCATGGGCCGCAACTGCTCCGCACCTGGCAGCACGGATGAGCTCGCACTCGTAGCGCCGAGCGGGATGTGCGCGCCCAACTCGAGCAGTTTTTCCTCCGTGCTCGCCAGAAGCAGGTGATCGATCAATCGTCTCGCGGTTTCGGGGTGCGGCGCCCCCGCGAGCAACACGACGACCGTCGGCATGACCAGCGTGCCCAGCCCATCACGGTCAGGATACACGATCCCGACCGGAGCGCCCTCTTGAATCGCGCCATATGCGTCATCCGTGTCGGTCAGGCCGAATGCCACCTCACCGGACGCGACCAGCCGCTTGACTTCACCATTCGAGCTGGCAATGCGGACGTCATTCGCCTCGAGCGCGTTGAAGAACGCCTTGGCGTCGTCCTCGCCCCAGGCCGCAAACAGAGCCGCCGCGTGCATGGTGGTTGTGCCGAACAATGGATTCGCGATCGCCGTGCGGCCGCGCCAACGTGGATCCGCAAGATCCCGGATCGACTGCGGACGATCCGCCTCGCCGACCAGACTCGTGTTGACAAGCAGGACGCGCGCGCGGGCCGCGAAGCCGGTCCATGTGCCATTGCCAGCGCGGAACTGCGACGGGATGCGCTCCGCATTCGGCGAGAAGTACGGCTCGACCAGACCAAGGCCAATGAGCACGAACGCGCGCGCGGGATCACCAGACCAGAACACGTCCGCTTGTGGTGCGCCGGCTTCCGCAATGATCCGGTTCAACACACCCGTACTCTTCGTCTCCTCGGTGTCGAACACGCTGCGGACGCGGCGGCCGGACTCTTCCTCGAACGCGCGGAACACAGGCTCGGAAAAGACCTGGTCGACGGAAGTATAGGCGACCACCTCGTCCGCCGTTTCGCCGCAACCGGCGACCCCCAGCAGCAGCGTGGCCGTAATCACCACGAGGCGCCTAACTTTGGATCGCATGTTCGCCCTCCGCTCCCCGATCGATGACAATCGCACTGGGCCTCACCAGATCTAGGAGGCCGAGGCCACAACGCCCGACGACGGCATCACTTCACGATGACGATCAGATCGTCAAAGTTGGTGACAGAATCCGCCTTGGTCCACACGCCGACCTTGCCCGCGCCCGTGAACGTCGAGTCCTCGACCTCGTACAGCTTGCTGCCGTTGTAGTAGACCTGGAACAGATTTTCGTCGGCTACGAGCCGCAGCGTCCCCCACTCACCGGCGGGCACCCTCGCAGGCTTCCCATAGGTGCGCCCTTCGCCCTTCACGGGGAGATCCGTGCGCCTGCCGTCCTCGACCTTGTAGAGCACGACGTTGTCCTCGTTGGCATTGGCGCGGACGATGTAGTAGTTGTTCTCGTCCTGGTAACGCCACACCAGCCCGGCCGCCTTGTCGACTCGGCCCGAGACCGGTTTGAAACGCACACTGAGGTCGACATTCGTGGCCGTGAGATCACTGATCACGGCGACCGGGAATCGACTGCCAGTTCGGTCAGCCTCGAGCTGAGCCAGGAACTTGCTGCTACCCTCCTGCTGCACCAGCCACTTGCCCGGTGCTCCGACACCCCGCGTGTGTCCGAACGTGAAGCCTGCGGGCGGTTGACCGACAGTCTCACGTTCAAAGTCGATCCGTCGGGTCTGAGCCGTGACGGCCGTCGCATCGGCTGCGAGGAGCGCGAGCCATAAGAGCGTGATCCGCATGGTTATCCCTCCTCCTGAGCACAACACCTCTGTCCCGAGGTCCGATCCGCCGCCCAGGCGAGCGATTCGTCGGGACGAGCACGAACGAACGACTATACACATCGGACGTCTGAACGTGTTCTGAATCTTCCGTCAGAGCGAGCGGCCGGGGGG
>JACQVC010000104.1 GCA_016209995.1 Gemmatimonadota bacterium | reverse complement strand
TCGACAACGTCGTCATCGTGCCCCACCTGGGCAGCGGAAGCGTGGACACGCGGACCGCCATGGGAATGCTGGCCGCGGAGAACCTGATCGCCGCGCTGGAGGGGCGCCGCCCCCCGACGATCCTCAATCCCGAGGTGTGGGAGCGGCGGAAGGGCTGAGCCGCTCGGGCGGCTAGTGCATCTAGCTCGCCCCGAGGTATCGCCTTCCTCGGCTCGCGATGCGCTCGAGCCAGCCCACGTGCCGCTCGATGCCTTCGCGCAACCACTTCGTGGAGGGCGCGACCTTCTCGGCCCAGTGCTTGGTCAGGTCCGGCCGGCTGCCGTCGTAATCGGTGAACCCGTATTCCTGCGCCAGCGCGTATTAGCTGGTCACGTCACCGCTACGGGCCATCACCGTGGGGTCGGCCGCCGGCGCGACAGCCGGCCACCCGCTGACTGCGCCGCGCCTCTGGCTTGCGTCGTGGTCTTCCTCACTGCGCCGGCGGGGCGACGATCTTCCCCACGAAGAGGATCGTGCCCGACAGTCGCTCGCGTATCGCGAACAGGAAGGGGCCATCCGCTCTCATCTCGAACCCGTCGCAGCAGGAGGTGACGCCGATCTCGACGCTCGTCACCGCCGCCGCCTCGGTGCCCTCCTCGTTCACGTCCACGAACGTCTTCTGCTTGACCTGCTTGACGTGTAGCTCGACCTGCTTCGCGGCGCGGTAGATGCGCGAGAGGTCGGCGCGGGCGGGGATGAACGCATCCGTCATCCCGAGAGCGAACAGGTCGTCATTCAGGAGCCGCTCGTACTCCACGCGAAGGCGGGGAAGGTACACGGTGCCGTTCGCCTCCCGGAATCCGTCCACGATCTGGCGCCAAGCCTGGGCATCCAGCGTCCCGACGATGCTCTCCAGGTCTACGCTCTCGCGGGGAAGGACGACGGTCATGGCGAACGCTTTGCCGCCGTACGGGAGGTCCACCGCCTGGAAGCGGTCAGTCATCTGGTAGGGAAACCCGCCCTTGACCTCCATGAGCTTCACAGCGGCCGTCGTCCCGTTGCGGAGGTGGAACGAGGCGTCACGCGTCTTCGACTTGTCGAACTCGTACGTCCAGGTCCCCTTGAAGTAGATCGCGTTGATGAGGAAAAGCATGGTCAGCGGGTCGATCGGGGGCTCGACGATCTTGTCGATCCTCGATTTCGTCGCTTCCCTCACCCACGCGTTGATCGTCTCTGCGGCGCGGGGGTCCGAGAAGTCCAGGTTCGCGGCCCGAGCGTCGAAGAACCGCTGCACCACATCGAGGAAAGCGGGCTCGACCGGAAAGCCCTCCCGGATCCATACCGAGTTGCCGATCCCGACTTCGACGGCGCGATCGAGACCGCGAAGCAGCGCGATGAGGTCCCGGTACGATTCGTTGATGTGCTCGCGCGAGAGGGTTCCGAAGCCCAGCATCTTCCGCATCTGCTCGTAGGTGTCCGCCTCGGCTCCGTTCAAGGTCATCCCCAGAGCCATGGAGGCGGAGAGCGGCGAGAGGAACAGACTCGAGTCGGCGCGGCTGGCCTGCCGCAGCAGATCGAAGGCGAAGGCGTTGCTCGCCTGGATGACCGCCTGCTCGTTCGCGGTCAGCGGTCGGGGCAGCTGCGTGATTTCGTCCACACCCGTCGGCGAGTCGCTGCACGCACCGAGGAGCAGAGTGGAGAGGGCGAGGCCAAACACCTTGTTCGTCAGGATACGCATCGTCTTTCCTCTACAGCGCAGCGAGTCGCCAGGGTCCAGGAGCGGAACGAACGGAGGCCGGCCTTCGTGACACTTGCAGCAGGTGAGCGGGTAATGGCACGAACTGAATCGTCCGCGCCTGGGCGCAAAACGACGCACTGCGTAAAGGGAGGTACCTAGCCATGGCGTTCTGGTCGAAGAAGATGGAGCGGGATCCGGTTTGCGGCATGGACGTGGACCCGAAGAAGGCCGCCGCGACCTACGATTACCAGGGCAAGACCTATTACTTCTGCGCACCGGGGTGCAAGGCGATGTTCGCCAAGGATCCCGAGACGTACCTGAGGGGCTCGCCCGGGAGCATGGGCCCCTTAGGAACGGGGTGACGACAAGACGCCTAAGTCATTGGGGCGCTTTGTGAAATGGGAAGCGGGACAGGTCTGGTGCGGGTCTTGCACCATGATACGCGGAGAGCAGGTCCTTGTATAGGGATGACCGGGAAACCGGGGGATCATGAGCGGCGGAGTGGACGTCATGGCCAGAGAGCCCACGGAAACGGGCGCGGCGCGAGCTGCCGGCGCGAACGAGCGCTTCAAGGCTCGGTTCTCCGCGTACGTTTGGACGTCGCTGATCGCGGCTACGGCCCTGCACTTCCTGCTGATCCAGTTCGCGCCACAGTTCCGGGTCGCGGACATCTCCTTCGGGTCGAGCGAAATCGAGGCCGTGAACCTGCCGCCCGAGATCGAGATACCCCCGCCGCCCGCCGCAATCCCGCGCCCAGCGACGCCGGTTGTGGCCGCCCTAGGAGCGGAGATCGCCGAAGACATCACGATCGCGCCCACGACGTTCGAGTCCTATCCGGTGCAGGCACTGCCGCCGCCACCGCGGGAATCCGTCAGGGAGGATCCCGACATCGCGGCGGCGCCGACGTTCACGCCGTACACCGTGGCGCCCGAGCTGGCTAACCGCGACGAGGTGCTCGCGGCACTGGCGGACGCGTATCCTCGCCTGCTGCGGAATACCGGGATCGGCGGGAACGTGCTGCTCTGGTTCTTCATCGATGAGAACGGGAAGGTGCTGGACGTGCGGCTCAACCAGAGCTCCGGGCTCCAGACGCTGGACGCCGCGGCTCTCCAGGTCGCTCACGTCTACCGGTTCTCACCGGCGTTCAACCGCGACAAGCGTGTCAAGGTCTGGGTCCAGATCCCCATCACGTTCAGCGTGGTGAAGTAGGGGTTGGGACAGCTTGACCAACCCTGTTTTGGGGCGTTTTCGCCAAAACGACCCAAGCGGTCGGCACCTGGCGGTGGCTCGGAGGTCACTCGGGCTGTCGACGGTCCGCGCCTAGATCCCGCCTCCAGCTCAATCGCGTAACTTCTAGCAGCGTCACACGCAGCCCGGCGAACGGCCACATGTCGGGCAGCACTTGCGCGGCGGCCTCCGGCCCCCTCCTGGCACGCCATCTGCTTCATATCCGACAAGAAGGCGAGTTATTGATCGAGGCGTGGGTACTCGGTCCGTTAACAGGGGCGCAGTCATGTCGCGCAGGAGCGGGTTCACGAATGGGAGAGGCCGTAAGTCGCAGGCAGCGGCAGTGGCCGGCGGCCGCACGGACGGTCTTGACCGGATCCGCATCCTGGTCGTGGACGACCACGTTTGGCTGCGCGCTGGACTCGTGGCGCACCTGGAACGCGAGCCCGACTTCGGAGTCGTGGGAGAGGCCGGCAGCGGCGAGAAGGCCATCAGTATGACACGCGCCTTGCGCCCCGACGTGGTCGTGATGGACCTGACGATGCCGGGCATGGGAGGCCTGGAGGCGACGCGCGCGATCACCCGTGAGATCCCGGGCTCCAAGGTTCTCATCCTGACGATGGACGCCCAGGAAGATTGTCTGACGGCTATCCTCGAAGCGGGAGCGAGCGGCTACGTGAGTAAGTGGGGGATGGACAGGGACCTGGCTCCTGCCATCCGCTCCATCACCGCGCCCGCGGGTGCCTTGGGGGGTGGGACGGGTGCAGCTTCGAGCTAGTGTGTGTGGGCGAAATCGCCACCACGCACTTCTCGCCCAGCAACACGACGCTGCGAACGGTCAGGAATCATCCGGACCGCAGGCAGCGAGGCCCCCGATTCCGGCGGTCAGCTGTGGAGACTCGAGGCGGCCTCTTCCGGGAGAATGCCCTCCTCGCGGTAGCGCTTCAGCTTGCGGTACAGCGTGCGCCGGTTGATGCCCAGTACTCTGGCCGCCGCGCCCTGATGCCACTTCTCCTGCTCGAGCACCTCGAGGATATGCTCGCGCTCGAGGCGGGCGAGGTCCCAGCGCTCATCGCGAGCGCGCCCGGCCAGCTCGCGCGTCGGCTCGACCTTGAGCCCGTTCGGTGGCTCGAACGGTATGGTTTTGGCGCCCGCGTGCATGATGATCGCGCGCTCGATGAAGTTCTCGAGCTCGCGCACGTTGCCGGGCCAGTCGTAGGCCATCATGCGTCCCATGGTGTCGGGCGGGATCTCGGGCGGCTCGACGCCGTCCTGCTCCGCGAACCGCACGCGGAAGTAGTTCGCGAGCAGAGGTATGTCCTCTCGCCGCTCCTTCAGAGTCGGCACGCGGATCGGGAACACGTTCAGGCGATAGAAGAGGTCCTCGCGGAAGTCGCCGCGCTCCACGAGCGCAGCCAGGTCCTGGTACGTGGCGCAGATCAGGCGGAAATCCACGGGAATGGGCTCGCGTCCGCCGATGCGCTGGATCTTCCGCTCCTGGAGCACGCGCAGCAGCTTGACCTGAATCGCCGGAGAGACGGTGCTGATCTCGTCCAGGAAGAGCGTGCCGCCGCCCGCCTCCTCGAACAGACCCCGCTTGTTCTGAATGGCGCCGGTAAAGGAGCCTTTCATGTGGCCGAACAGCTCGGACTCGAGGAGCGTCTCGGGGAGCGCCGCACAGTTGACAGCGACGAACGGGCCGCCGCGACGGCGGCTGTGGGCGTGGACGGCGCGGGCCACGAGTTCCTTGCCGGTTCCGCTCTCGCCCTGCACGAGCACGCTCGCGTCGCTTCGCGCGACGTCGACAATCTGGGCCTTGAGTTTGTCCATCGCCTCGGAGACGCCCAGGAGGTCCTCGAAGCGGTGCTCCCGGTCGAGCTCGTTCCTGAGCCGCCGGTTCTCCTCACCAAGGCGGTACGCGTCGAGCGCACGCTTCACGACGTTCGCCATGTCCGCCAGCCGGAAGGGCTTGGTGAGGTAGTCGGAGGCGCCGTCTCGCAGCGCCGCGATGGCGCTCTCCACC
>JACQVC010000088.1 GCA_016209995.1 Gemmatimonadota bacterium | reverse complement strand
GATCGAAAGACTGTCCCAGGCGTGCAACGTCACGGCGCGATCCGATCCAGCCCGCGATACTGAATCGCCTCGGCGAGGTGGGCCGGCGCGATGTCGTCGGCACCCTCCAGGTCCGCGATGGTGCGCGCAACCTTGAGGATCCGCCCGTACGCCCGCGCCGAGAGCCCCAGCCGCTCCACGGCCGTACGCAGCAGCCGCTCCCCTTCCCCGCCCAGGCGGCAGAACTCGCGCAGCTGGCGCGAGCGCATGTGCGCGTTCGCGAAGATTCCCGCGCACCCGGCGAAGCGCCGCAACTGCACATCTCTGGCCTGCACGACGCGCTCCCGGATCCGCTCGCTCGGCTCACCGCTGCGCTCGTCCGACAGGCTCCTGTAGGGCACGACAGGCACCTCGATGTGCAGGTCAATACGGTCCAGCAGCGGCCCGGAGACGCGACCGCGGTAGCGCTGTATGAGTGCGGGCGGACAGACGCAGCGATCACGACCGTCACCATGGAAGCCGCACGGGCAGGGATTCATGGCCGCGACCAGCATGAAGCAGGCCGGATAGGAGATGGTCATGCGCGCCCTGGAGATGGTGACGGCGGCGTCCTCCAGGGGCTGACGCAGCGCCTCGAGCACGTTGCGGCGGAATTCGGGCAGCTCGTCGAGAAAGAGCACGCCGTGGTGTGCCAGGCTCACCTCGCCGGGCCGGGGCGCGGCACCACCCCCGATGAGTCCCGCATCGCTGATCGTGTGGTGCGGCGCGCGGAACGGACGCGCAGCGAGCAGAGGACGGTCGGCCGGCAACCGGCCAGCGACGGAGTGGACCTTGGTGGTCTCGAGGGCTTCGTCGAACGTCATGGGAGGCAGGATCGTGGGGAGCCGGCGCGCCAGCATGGTCTTCCCGGAGCCGGGCGGTCCGATGAGCAGCACGTTGTGGGCGCCCGCGGCGGCCACCTCCAGCGCGCGCTTCACGTGTTCCTGGCCGCGCACGTCCGCGACATCCACATCGTAGCGAGCGGCCACGTGAAACAACGCGTCCCGGTCCACCGTGAACGGAGAGAGGGCCGAGCCGCCTTCCAGGTGCTGGCACAGCTCGGCCAAGCTGCTGGCGCCGATCGCCTCCACACCACTCGCGATGGCCGCCTCCGCGGCGTTCGCACGCGGCAGCACCACTCCACGCAGCCCGGCGCGCCGGCAGCCGGCCGCGATGGCCAGAGCGCCGCGAACCGGCCGTAGCGAGCCGTCCAAACCGAGCTCGCCCACGAACGCGTAGCCGCGCACGCTCTCCGGGCGAACCGACCCCACCCCACACAGCAGCGCAACCGCAATGGGCAGGTCGAATGCGCTCCCCTCCTTGCGCACATCGGCCGGGGCGAGGTTCACTGTGATCCGCCGCGGCGGAATCTCGTAGCCCGCGTTCTGGAGAGCGGCCGTCACCCGCTCGCGTCCTTCACGCACGGCCCCCTCCGGCAGGCCCACGACCGAGAACGAAGGGAGCCCGGAGCTGACGTCGACCTCGACCTGCACGAGATAGCTGTCCACGCCGCTCACGGCGGCGGACGTGACCTGAGCGAGCATGAGCGCAAGGTGTGGGATTTCGGCGGGGTGACACCATGGTCGAATGGGTCTGTTGCATCCGCGCGGCACCCTCCTTGCACCTCTGAACGGTGCGCCGCGAGCTGCGGAATCGTGGGCGTGCGGCCCCGCGACCCCTACGAACGCTTGCCACAGCAAGCACTTGCACCGCGAGATCGACGGGGAACGGCGGGTGTCGGGATCGAGCATTGTCTGTCGATCCCGGAAACTTTTTGCGGGGTCCGTTCGGGCCTTCGGGTCGGCTTCAGGCCGGCCCGCACGTCCAGGGCCCTCCCTCCCGCGACGTTCGCAGGGCGGGGGGCCCGGGCCCCTTACCCCACGCAACGTTGTTGCGTGAGGACCCCGGCTCGCAACGTGCCGAGGATGCTATGACGCGAGGCCAGCAGCTCATGACGGGGCCGAAGCTCGAAGCGACACTCTTCGAGGCGGTGGTGCAGTACGTCTCGGAGGGCATCGTTCTGGCGTCCCTGGACACCGCGGACGACGCGCCCGCCTCGCCCCGCATCACGTACGCCAACCTGGCCTTCACTCGCCTCACCGGGTACGCGCCGGAGGAGGTACGCGCTGCCGGGTTCGATGTGCTGCTCTGTCCGCAGAGCGACCCTCGCCTGGTCTCACGACTCCACGGCACGATTCAGGAGAGCCGCCCCTTCGTGACGGAGACGGTCATCCGGCGCAAGGATGGGGGTGAAGTTCTCATCGAGTGGGTGGTGACGGGCGTGCTCGGCGAGTCGGGCGCGCCCACGCACCTCGTGTGCATGTTGCGCGACGCGACCGAGCAGCGCCGAGTCGAGCGGGCCGTTCAACGCTCGCAGCACGATCCGCTCACCGGCCTGCCGAACCGCACTCTCTTCGTCAAGCGACTCGCGCGGGCCATTGACCGGGTGGACAAGAGCCCGGGCTTCGAGTTCGCCATCCTCTTCATCGACCTCGATCGCTTCAAGAGCGTGAACGATACGCTGGGCCACCTGGCCGGGGACCAGCTTCTGGTCGCCGCGGCGCACGCGATCGAGTCGTGCCTGCGTCCCGGCGATACGCTCTCCCGCCTGGGCGGCGACGAGTTTGCGCTGCGGCTCGAGGGAATTCGCGGAGCCGGCGACGCCAGCGCCGTGGCCGAGCGCATCCTCGAGCGGCTCGCGACGCCGTTCGACCTGGGCGGTCACGAGGTCGCCACGGGCGTGAGCATCGGGATCGCGCTCAGCGAGACGGGCTACCGGCAACCCGACGACGTGCTGCGCGACGCCGACACGGCGCTGTATCGGGCCAAGGCCATGGGACGGGGACGCTTCGAGATGTTCGATACGGCGCTCCACTCGCGCGCGGTCGCTATGCTGCGACTCGAGCAGGAGCTGCGCCGCGCGATCGAGCAGGACGAGTTCTGGGTCTACTACCAGCCCATCGTGCGACTGGAGACGGGGCGGATCATCGCGTTCGAGGCGCTGGTTCGCTGGGTGCACCCCGAGCGTGGCATCATCAAACCCGCGGAGTTCGTCGGCGCGGCGGAGGAGATGGGATTCATCACGCAGATTGACCGCAAAGTCTTGTGGGAAGTATGTCGCCAGGTGGGTATCTGGCAGCGCGAGCTGACCGACAGCGCCACGCGACTCCACGCGCACGTGAATCTTTCCACCCGCACGCTGACGAGCCCGCTCTTCGTCGAGGAGCTGAAGGAGATCATGGAGACGAGCGGTCTCAACCCGGGCTCGTTGCGGATCGAGCTGCCGGAAGGCGTGCTCGCCGACGCGGGCGGCGAGCTGCTCGAGGTGCCCCATCGTCTGGCGGACATTGGGGTCCAGCTCTGCATCGACAACTTCGGGACCGGATCCTCGTCGCTGGTGGCCCTGCAACGCCCGCCCATCCGTTTCATCAAGGTCGACCGCTTCCTGGTGACGAAGATCGGGCTCCAACCCGGGCGCGCCGAGTTCGTGGGCACGGTCATAGCCCTGGGAATGAACCTGGGCCTCGAGGTAATCGCAGAAGGCGTGGAGAGCGAGTTCCAGCGCACTCAGCTACTGGCCCTGAGGTGCCGGTACGGTCAAGGCGACCTGTTCTCGAGGCCGTTGCCGCCCGAGGCGGCCGCCGCGTTGCTGCGCAGCGGACGCGAGCAGGCGCAGCGACTGCCGGTAACGAAGAAGGAGGACGATTCCTAGATCGCCCTCCCTCGCTCGCGCAGTGACCCGTGATCCGCGGCTGCTAGCTCGTCGACGTCCGCAGTGCGACCGGCACGCCCACCTCATCCTCTTCACGCTCGGGTAGCCGTCCCGGCGCGTGGGCGTCCGCTCTGTCGCTCCGGGATATCTTCACTTCGTCAATCTCCGACGGATCTCGCCGGAAATGCCGCGTGAAGAACACGGTAAAGTCATCGACGACCGAGTACATGACCGGCGCGAGGACGAGGGTCAGGAACGTAGCCAAGAGGATGCCGGCGATCACGGCGATGGCCATCGGTCCCCACCACGCAGCCTGCTCGCCACCCCAGTAGATGTTCGGGTCCAGATCCCGGTACAGACCCAGGAAGTCGACCTCGAGGCCGATCGCGAGCGGGACGAGCCCGAGGGCCGCAGTCGATGCCGTCAGCACCACCGGTCGAAACCGCGCCATGCCGCCTCGCACCAGCGCTTCCCGTCGCTCCATGCCATCGCGCTCCCGCAGCGTGTCCACGTAGTCGATCAGAAGGATCCCGTTCTTCACGACGATACCCGCCAGCGAGATCACGCCCAGGCCGGTCATGATGATGCCGAACGGCATGCGGAAGACCATGAGACCGATCAGGACGCCGATGAGGGACATGATCACCGACGTCATGATGATGATCGGCTTCACGACGGAGTTGAATTCGCTGATCAGGATCAGCGCAATCAGCATGATCCCACCCAGGAACGCCTGCCAGAGGAAGTCCTGCGATTCCTGCTGCTCCTGCTGCTGCCCGGTGTAGCGCACGGTATAGCCGCTCGGCAGCGCGCGCCCGAAGTCGGCCAGGGTCTCCTGGACGTCCG
>JACQVC010000016.1 GCA_016209995.1 Gemmatimonadota bacterium | reverse complement strand
CGTTATCCCGCTGCCTCAGGTGCTGGCGGTCGTCGGCCAGCTCGACGCCGCGGTACAGGACGCCGAGCCGCTGCTCGAGCGGTCCGAGCTGAAACTGGGTTTGCGGGTCGAGGGCCAGCAGCAGCGCGCCGCCTTCGGCCAGGTAGCGGTCCACGGCCGCCAGCTCCTCGGGGAGGAAGCGGCTGGTCGGCCCGAGAATCAGGAGCAGCGCCGCATCCGGCGGAATCTCACGGCCCAATCCTTCTTGCAGCCCCAGATCCGCGATCTCGTAGTTCAGGAAGCGGAGGAACTCTCGCAGCGCGGTCACCTCACGCATCACGCCGGTCGGCAGCGGCCCGGCCGAAAGCGAGTCGTTCAGCTCACCGTGGCCCTTGGTTAGATACGCCGTTCGCCGCTCGCGCAGCAGAGCCAGCACGCTGCGCTGCACATCCCCATCCAGCCGGCGCAGCGCCTGCCGCGCGTTCTGGAGCGTGGCGCCGACAGACATGCGCTCGGAGCGCGCGCCCTTTTTCAGAATGATCGTGCCGTCCTCGAAGACCCTGAACTCCTGGGCGACCTGCGGCGAGGCCAGGCGGTCGTACTCGTGGATGACCAGTCGATCCGTGCGCCCGGCCAGCCCACGGAAGTAGCGCAGCGCCTCGTCCTTCACCTCGCTGACCGCCGGGAAGAAGAGCAGCACCTCGAGCGGCTCATCGAGACTCGAGATCACGGCCTCGGTCGCCTCGCCGGGAGCCGACGTCTTGAAGTAACTGAGGTCGAGGCTCTTGTCGCGCTCGACCGTGATATAGCAGACCACGAACAGCAGCGCGCACGCGAGCGCCACGACCAACCCGCCGTTCGCGGTCTCCGTCACACGCAGCGACTCGAGACCCGCACTCACGCCCCGGGCGTGGCGGTGCGCACCGATGGCGAGCTGCGCGGTCAGCGCCGGCAGTAGTGATACCGCCATAACGATGGGCCACAACACCTGCAGGATGACCTTGTAGCGGTCCCGGCTCTCGTCTTCCTCGAACTCGATGCCGAGCCACCCCATCCCATCAGCGCTGGAAATCAGGTAGAGGACGAGCGCCAGCAGACAGCCGGCGTACGCCATGAGCAAGATCTGCTCGACGCGCTTCGCCTCGCCCTGGGCATCCCGCCACGAGAAGATGCGCCACACCAGGCACGCAAGCACGAGAAGCGCGCCCAGGCCGGAGAAAATCACGCGCGCGGTCGTGAGCGTCTCGAAAACCCGCTCGCCCAGGAAGATCGAGACCAGTGCGCCGGCGAGCAGCCACGTCAGCCACCACGGTGCAGTCCGCGCAGCCCGGCTCATTCCCATCGCTTGGCCTCCAACGTCTTCGTAGCCATCAGCAGAAAGAAGTACGTCACGGCCAGGTAGTAGACGACGTCACGGAGCTGCAGCACGCCGATCTGGAACCCCGAGAAGTGCCGGCCGTGGATCGCCAGCGCGGCCATCACGCGGGACAGCGGCGGATCGATGACCAGCGAGAGCGGCCAGAACAGGAACATGATCCCCGTGAACGCGGAGCCCAACGCGGCGGCCAGGAGCTGGTGGCGCGTCAGCGCGGAAGCGAACACACCGATCGCCAGGACGGCGCCGCCCAGCAGAAACAGCCCGACATATCCGACCCAAACGTGACCGAGCGAGATCTTCCCGTTCACCAGGATCAACAGCGGCATGTAGAAGCTGAGCAGCGTGATGCCGGACAGGAAGGCGAACGCCGAGAGGAATTTCCCGAGGACGATCTCGCGGTCGCGAATAGGCGACGTATTGAGGAGCGTGAGCGTATCGAGCTGGCGCTCCTCGGCCAGCAGCCGAATCGACACGGCGACCGCCGCGATGGCTACGAGCCCGCTTGTGTTGTAGAAGAACCGCGCGAGCACTTCGGCCGATAGACGCTCACCGGCCGCGGGCCCAAGGGCCTGGCCGTAGAACAGCAGACCGTCGATCAGCAAGACGACGGCCGCCACCACGAAGCCCATGGGCGACGTCAGATACGCCGCCAGCTCACGACGGAATATGATCCCGATCGCTCGCACCTTCGGACCCCTGCACCAGCTCGAGGAATACGTTTTCCAGCTTACGCCGGCTCTGTTCCAGCCGCACTACGCCGTAGCCCGCCTCGACGAGCGCCTTACAGATGTCAGCCCGGCGATCGTCCGCGGTCTCGATGACGAAGGCAAGCGCTCCGTCGTCGCGTCCTGCACTCGAGACCTGCTTGACGCCCGGGACGTTGCTCAGCAGTCCGGTCACGGAGGCAGCAGACGCGTCGCTCGCCGTGCCGCCTGCTCCCGCGGCAGCCACGGCGTCCCTCCCTGGCAGCACCGATACCTCAACGTAGCGGGATTGCAGTAGACGTCCGGACAGCTCCTGCTCCGTGCCGGACGCGATGATCTCCCCGGCATCGAGCACGAAGAGGTGGTCGCACGTCTCGCTGATCTCCGGCAAGTTATGGCTCGAGATGAGCACCGTGTGATGCTCCGTAAGGCCGCGGATGAGCGTGCGCATCTCGACAATCTGCGCCGGGTCGAGTCCGTGAGTCGGCTCATCGAGAATGAGCAGATCGGGGTCGTGCACGACCGCCTGGGCCACGCCCACGCGCTGGCGGTAGCCGTGCGAGAGGTGGCGGACGATCTCGTTGTGCATGTGCCGCAGGTGCGTCAGATCCTCGACCTCGGGGATGCGTCGTTCGACGGACGGAGCATCCATGCCGCGGATCCGGCCGGCGAACCGCAAGTAGTCGCCCACCGTCATGTCCTCGTAGAGGGGTGGGTACTGCGGCAGGAAGCCGACCAGCCGGCGGAGGCCGTGAGGGTCGCGGACGCCATCGATCCCTCTCACGACCAGCGAGCCGGCCGACGGTCGCAAATCGCACGCGATCATGCGCAGCAGCGTGGTCTTCCCCACGCCGTTCAGGCCCAGGAACCCGACCGTGCGGCCCTGATCGATCTGGAAGGAGACCGGGCCAACGGCCCGTTTCCCGCCAAAGTACTTTGTCAGTCCGGAAGCTTGCAGCATGGATTCCCGCACGATTCATTGAGAGTGGACCGAGCGCTTTGGGTCGGCCCAAAGCTCTCCGGTTTTCCAGGGGGGGAAAGGTATTCCGCGACGAGTGGAGGTCAACCCCCCCCCGACACCGACGACTCAGCCGCGCCACGCGGCCCACCCGAGCGCAACCCACCCGGCCAGGAAGCATAGTCCGCCAAGCGGCGTAACCGCGCCCAGCGAGCGCGCGCCCGTGAGCGCGAGCAAGTAGAGGCTCCCGCTGAACAGCACGGTTCCGGCCACGAAGAGCCAGCCGGCCAGCACGGCGCCGGTCCCGGCCGTCCACCGCGTGGTGGCCCAGGCCACGGCCAGGAGCGCCAGCGCGTGCAGCAACTGGTAGCGGGCGCCCGTGTCAAATGCATCCAGGAGCGTCGGCTCGAGCCGATCGCGCAGCGCATGGGCGCCGAACGCGCCCGCCGCGACCGCCAGGAACGCCGAGGCGCACCCTATTACGAAGAAGATTCTGGCCATGATCCTCCCTCTACTCAGCCGCTCACCGGCTCATCGGCTAATCCGCCAGAGCGCCTGGAGCCCACTCACTCCAGCAGCTCGAACCGCTTCCGCTCGCCGAGTCGCCGCCCCAGCAGCGTCTCCACCGCATCACTCAGAGCGTTCTTGTAGTCCCTGCGGTTCCACTGCCGCAGGTCGAGGCCGGGCTCGAAGGTCCAGTCCTGCGCCGCCACGAGCTCACGCATCACGGCCGGGTGCATGCCCTCGAAGCGCCTGAGTCCGTAGATCTGACGGTACTGGAAGTCATCGAACGCGCGTTCGAAACGGTTGCCGTGGAACCAGCGGTACATGTGCCTGTGCTTCTCACCCATCTTATCGGGTGGCTTCACGTGTCCGTAATGATAGATCGCCGCGCCCGACCACTTCACCCGCGGCTTGCGATCGCCCACCAGAAATCCTTGCGCATCACCCACGCTCTTCGCCCCCGTGGCGCGTTTCACGATGCGCACCTCCTGACGATACCAGTTGCGCGCCGTGGCGACGACGGAGAACGAGCCGTAGAAGTGCACGTACTTGAACAGCAGACCCTCTACGCGCGAGTCGTCGAGGTACGCGCGGCAACTCCGGACAATGGCGTCGAGATCGGCCTCGTGCACGACCTCGTCCGCCTGCAGGTATAAGCACCAGTCCCCGCAGCAACGGGCCAGCGCCTCGTTCGTCTTCTCGGACAGGATATGGCCGCCGTCCTGCCGGCTGGTGTCCCAATGGCTGTCGAAAACCAGGATCTTGGCATCGCCGATCGACGCGATTAGCCCGCGCGTGTCGTCGTCACTCTGCCCGATGCCGACCACGTACTCGTCCACGATCGGCAGGATGGACCGAATCGACGGGACCACGGGATAGCCCATGATCCTCGCGTTGCGCACGACCGTGAACGCGGAGATCACCACGCGCGTCCGCATCCTCCTCGGTGTTGGCCTGGTAGCGAAGCCGTGACCGAACACGGCCTGCCGGGCAGCCGATCGAGGCTGCCGTCGACGCCCTCCGGCGCTTGCGCCGGCCTTGGCCGGGGCCAATCTTGAGGTTCGAGCAACTCGCTCCTGCGCCTGACCATGGCCGACATGCGACGCTCCACGCACTCCTTGCCAGGCAGCCCGCGGCGGCCGCAACGCTGCTCCAGCACAGTTCGGGCTGTCGAACTGGGGTCATCCACGCTCATACCGACGGGCAGCACTGCATGATAGCCCCGGGCCGGATACGCCGCGAGGCCGATGCGGTGATCGTGGGCGGAGGACCGGCCGGCGCAGCGTGCGCCCGGCTGCTCGCCGCCTGGGGGCACTCCGTGCTGCTCCTGACGAAGAGCCGGGAAGGTCGTCCTTCGCTGGCGGAATCGATCCCGCCCAGCACGCACAAGTTGTTCGCCCAGTTGGGGATTCTCGAAGAGGTCGGGCGAGCCGGATTCTACCCCAGCCGGGGCAACACATCCTGGTGGGACCGTCCGACGCCTACGCGCACCGAGTTCGCCGCCGGAGAGTCCGGGTGGCAGGTCGTGCGGCGGGAGTTCGACGCTTTCCTGCTGGACAAAGCCGAGGAGGCCGGGGCGGAGGTATGGCGCGACGTCGTGGTCCGGGGCGTTGAGGTGACGACCGCTGGAGTAGTCGGCGCGACGGTGCGGTTCGTGGCGAGCGACGGACAGGAAGACTCCGTGCGCGCGCGCTACGTTCTCGACTGTTCGGGACGCGCCGGCGTGCTGGCCAGCCAGGGCCTGCGTCAAGCGGACGAGCGCTGGACGACGACGGCTCTCGTGGGCATCTGGCGCCGCGAGGCAGGTTGGCAGGTGCTGGATGAAGATGAAGAGTCCGTTGCAAGTGAAGGCGATACGCTGGTCGAGAGCTACGCTGACGGTTGGCTCTGGTCAGTGCCGGTTTCCCCGCACGTCCGGTACGTCGCGGCCATGGTGGATCCCCGCGACAGCCGCGACGGCCGCGCCATGCGCAGCAGCGGCCTCGAGGCGATGTACCGTAGCGAGATCGGGAAGACGAACGTGTTCGCCCGCATGCTCGCTGCTGCGACGCTCGTTCAGACGCCTTGGGCGCGCGGCGCCGCGTGCTACGGGTCGCGCGAGTACGCAGGTCGAGGCTTCCTGCTGGTCGGCGATGCCGCATCGTTCATCGATCCGCTTTCCTCGTATGGCGTGAAGAAGGCACTGGCATCAGCCTGGGTCGCCGCCGTGGTCGTGAACACGTGCCTGACTCGACCGGAGCGCGAGGACGCCGCGCTCGAGCTGCACGATTCCAGGGAGCGGCGCGTCTACGCGAGCTACCAGAGGCAGGCGGCGCGCTTCTATCTCGCTGGCGTCGCCGCGCACCCGCACCCGTTCTGGATCAGGCGCGCTGGAGTCGAGCGGACCGGCGAGCGGAGCGACGGGCGTTCGCCACGCACCGACCTGGCGTCGGATGCGGGTATCGTCCCCGACCCCGCGACCGAAGCGGGCCGCGATCCCGACGACCTCGAGCTGGTCGGCGGCGCCGAACCGCAGGTCGAGCTGCTGCGCCGCGACCCCGACGTGCTGGCGGCGTTCGCCGCGTTGCGCGCGAGCCCAGCGATCGGGCTGCGGCCTGGACCCGCGCTGCGGCGAGTTCGCCGCCCGCTGATTCAGGGGCGCGAGGTCGTTCTCGAGGAGTGCCTCGCTTCGCCGGCGATGCCACAGGGCATCCGCTTCCTCAGAGGCATCGATCTGCCGCGCCTGGTTGCCATGGCCGGCGACCATAGCCAAGTTCCGGACCTCTACGAGGCGTACTGCCGGGCCGAGCGCCCGGTGATCTTGCCCGACTTCCTGGGCGCCCTGTCCCTGCTTCTCGGGAAAGGCATGCTCGAGAATTCGGCCTCGGAGAAACGGAGCCGACCAGCAGACTAGTAGGCCGGGACGACCGCCTCGACGGTCCCCCGAGGCGAGCCGCCCGCGACGGCAGGAAAGATCGTACCGTCATGAATGCCAGACGAAAGAGAATCTGCAGGCCGGTGGCGGCGATCCACGCTGCCGGGCGGCTCGGCGCGACCGTCATGGTCATCGCATGTGCCTCGGCCTCGAGCGTCGTCTCGGCCGCCGCGCAGACGCCGCGGGCGGCGCAACGGATCGCGCTCGTAACCGGCTCCACCAGCGCGCTGGGGCAGGAGGTGGCGCGCAGACTGGCCTCG
>JACQVC010000087.1 GCA_016209995.1 Gemmatimonadota bacterium | reverse complement strand
TTCGAGATGTTCTTTGCCGGCGATGGCGAGGTCATGGCGAACCAGCGCTGGCGCACGCAGTTCTCCGGCTACACGGCCGAGCTGGAGGTGCTGAAGGTCGGCCATCACGGGGCCAACGACGCGATCTTCGACAACGGCTTCAGCGGCAGCTCCGCCTGGCTTCAGCACACCTCACCCGACCTGGGCGTCCTCAGCGCCAACGGCACGACCCACCCCCGCAGGAACGCGATCGAACGCTTGCTCGCGCAGGCCGGGCTGCGCACGCTCTGCACGAACGTGCACGGTACGATCGAGATCCGGGTGGCGCCGAGCGGCGTCTACCGCGTCGACACGGCGCGAAGCAGCAGCGCGCCGTGCACGCCCGGCAGCGAAGCGACGACCTGAGGCAAGCGCGGGTCGCGCATCCGCCTGCCAGCGCACGGTACAGGAGCAGGCGGACGCCGAGGCTCCGTCGTCATCAAGCGCAGGAAGCAATCGAAGAAAGGCCCCGGCGGTTGCCGGGGCCTTTGCTTTCGGACCGTCCGTGCGTCGACCTAGTTGAAGGTGTAGCGCAGGCTCAGCTGGATCCGGTAGACGTCTTCCGGCCCGGCCGTCGGGTCCAGCGATTCGCTGATCAGCTCCGGGCCGAGATTCCGCAGGCGATACCGCGCCTTGCCTTCGGCATCGGCCCCGCGCGCGATCAGGGGCGACGTGGTCACCAGTTGCTGGCCGACTCCCCAGTCCTTGCTCAGCAGGTTTCCGAAATTGAGAATGTCCAACCGGAGCTGCACCCCATTGCGGTGGCCCGCCAGGTTGCGGAACAGCTCCTGAGTAACGCTGAGGTCGGCCCGAAATACCATCGGGAGGAAGACGGCGCCGCGCTCGGCGTACTCGCCGCGGTGCTCCCGCAGGTGGTCGTCCTGCTCGATGAACGCGTCCCAGGCCGCGGCCTGCTCTTCCTTCGTGAAGGTCTTCCCGGAGGAAGTGAAGGTCTCGAAATTCATCTCATCCAAATTGCGATGGATGTAGATCAGGTCGTTGGCGCCGCCGTCTCCGTTCATGTCGCCCGAGAACGTGTAGCTGAAGTTCCCCTGCGTGCGGCCTTGCCAGAACACGCCGATGGTGGTCGCGCCGAAGTCGAAGTACTCCCTCCGGTACGACGCCGCGAGGAAGACGCGATGCCCGGGCGACACGCCCTCGGCGAAGCCGACCCCCGGCTTATTCGGGTCGCCGGAGTGCGCGTTGCGGAAGTACGTGCCCGATGCGATGAAGCCGGGCGTGACGGTATTCTTCGCCACGCCATAGCTGTATGCGGCCTTCGCGTACAACCCGGCGCTGAACGTCTTCTCCAGCGAGGCGGCAATGCTCCAGGTGTGGCCTTCGTTCTGATTCTGCAGCACGACCGCGTTGGCCACGTGATCGTGAATCCTGTTGTCGGTCCAGCGCAGGCGGTTGTCCGCTCCCTCGAATCTCGTCTGCGCCGCCGGCAGATTCGCGTTGATGTAGTTGACCCCGTTGACGTCCTTGCTGTACAGGAATTCGGCCGTTCCAATGAAGCCGTACGGCAGGCGCTGGTCGACCCCGATATTGCTGCGCCAGGTCTGCGGGAACACGAAGTCGGGCTCGGTCAGCGCCAGCTCGTAGCTGCTCGCCGGGGCACCGGTGACGTTCGTCGGCTTGTAGTGATTCGGATCCGGGTGGAACGGGCGGGCCGTCGTGTTAGTGCGCGACTCGAAGCCCGTCAGCACGCCCGTGTTGCCGATCTGGTTCGAGATCCAGACGTACGCGGGACGGCCGCTGAAGATGCCCGTGCCTCCCCGGACCTGCGTCTCACGATTGTTGAAGACATCCCAGTTGAACCCGACCCGCGGCGAGATCTGGATATTGGCGTCGGGCAGCTTCGCCGTGGAATAGCGAACCGCATTGCCGTCGGCATCCAGGAACACCAGCGTGTCCGCGTCAGTGTTCTGGAACCCCGTTTCGCCGAAGAACGGCACATCCAGTCGGAGCCCCGCCGTCAGTCGCAGGTTCCGCTTCACCTGCCATTCGTCCTGCGCGTACACTCCCGCGTAGAAGACTTCCAGCGGCTGAACCGGCTTCTCCCGGTTCGGGAGGTTCATCCAGCGCAACTGGAACCGGTTCAGCGTCACCGGCGAGGTGGTGCGGTCCGGCTTCGCCAGGTGGTCGTTGGCGTCGGTGTAGAAGTCGTCCAGCGAGTTGTAGACGTAGACGCTCTGAGAGCCGGGGAAGAACACGTTCTCGGACTCGTAGCGCTCGGCGCTCACCCCGAACGTGAGCGTGTGGTTCGCCCTCTGCCGGGTCAGGTTGTTCTGGCCCTGGAAGCTCCAGTACCTCAACTCGTTGTTGGGCGTGAACGGCTCGAAGCCGAACGTGGTGTAAACGGAGCCGTCCAGGATGTCGACCATCGGGAAGAACTGGCCGCGCGAGGCCCGGCTCTCATCGTGATGCGTATAGCCGATGATCAGGTTGTTCGACCAGTTGGCACCGAGCATCGAGTTCCATTCACCCACGATCGAGCGGATGTTCTCCAGGATCTGATAATTCGAGTTCTGGAAGTTCAGCCCGCTGGTGCTGGTGCGCCTGCTGCCGGCGCCCAGCGAGGTGGAGTTCGAGAGCAGCACGTCGGTGAACGAATCGAGGTGGGTGTAGCGCACGCTCAGTCTGTTCCGCTCGTTCAGGTTGTAGTCGAGCTTGAACAGGTAGCGGGTGCCGGGCGTCTCGTGCTGGTAGCCCTGGTAGGGGCCGGTCTCGTAGCCGAAGTTGTTCTTGAGGTACGCACTGAGCGAGTCGAGCGAGGACGCCCGCACGCGCGTGATGATGCCGCCGACCGTCTCCCCGCCCGTGTTGGCGCGGAACGTGGTGCCGGGCTGGTTGTTGCCTTCGTCCTCGTAGCTGGCGAAGAAGAAGAGCTTGTTCTTCAGGATGGGCCCGCTCACCCAACCACCGACGTTGCTGAAGTCGAAGGTGCCGGGGTTGAAGTTCTGGTCCTTCGCTTCGGTCCCGACGAGTTTGATACCCGACCACCTGGGTTCGCGGAACTGATAGTAGAGCGACCCGCGGAACTGGTTGGTGCCGCTGCGGGTCACGGTGTTGACAGAACCGCCGACGAAATTGCCGTGGCGCACGTCGAAGGGGGCCACGTTGATCTGGACCTGCTCGATGGCGTCGAGCGAGATCGGCGAGACGTTGGTGCGGTCGCCGGGCCGGTCACCCAGGCCGAACGAGTTGTTGAAGTACGATCCGTCGACGGTGATGTTGTTGAGCAGCCGGTGCTGCCCCGCGAACGACATGCCCGGCCGCTCTCCACTGCCGGGGCTGAAGTGTGGCGACAGGCGTGTGAAATCCGACAGGTCCCGGGTGATGGTGGGCAGCGTCTCCAGGGTTTCCCGTCCCACGGCGGTCGCGGCGCCGGTCCGCTCGGAGTTGATGATCGGATCGGACAGCGCCGTGACGGTAATGCCCGCGATCGCGAAGGCCGTCTCGCGCATGCTGAAGTCGAGATCGGTCGAGACGCCGAGGTTCACGTAAACGTTGTCCCGAACCTGGGTCTCGAAACCGATGTGAGTGACCGTCACGCTGTACGGCCCTCCGACCCTCATGCCCGGAACGAAGAATCTTCCATCCTCCCGGGTGAAAGTCCCGTACCTGGTTCCGGACGCCTGGTGCAGGATGGCAATCTGCGCCCCGACCACCGGAGCGCCGCTCGCATCGGCGACGCTGCCGCGGATGGATCCGGTGGTAACGCCTTGCGCCAGCAGGGTGCTCGTGGCCGCCAACAAAAAGGGTAAGACGAGCAGGCAAACGAGAAATGACCGCTTCATCCGAACCTCCTCGACTCTCCGGGTGAGAGGATGGAAGTGAGCCGGCAAAATACCGGCGGGCCGTGTCCTCAGGGGCATCATCCGACGGGGGATCGGTTTCATATGGGCTCCTCCGGATCTGGGCGGTCTAGACAGAGGGCGGCCGCATGCGCGGCCGTGCAGCGTCCCGGCAGAGTGGATTGATGCCGGAGAGCAGGAAGACGGCGTAAGCACCCGGCGAGCGGCCGGTACAGGGGCGCGGAGCCGCCCTCGCCATTTCCGAAAAACCCGAAAACACCTGCCCGTACCCTTGGGGCTGCGTGAGGGGCGACCGCGCCGGGCTCGGCGTAAACTTGGGAACGCGAGCAACGTAGCTCAATACAGGCGATTTCGTCAAGAGACAGGTTGCCGGCTGCCTTGGGTCGGCCGTGGAGGGCACGCGCCTTGCACCTCTGCCGCCCTGACAGTGCGGAAGGCTTGCGGAGGCGCAGCCGACCGCGTGCGGGTGACTATACCACGACGGCCTCGCGGCCGTCGTTTGTTGTCGGGTGGGCATGGGCCGGAAGGTGGGGCGGCGGGGTCGCGCTCTGGCGCTGGTGGCGCTGTTGCCGATGGGATGGACCTGCGCCCGCGCGCCGCACGCGCCACACGATGCGAGTCCTCGACGCGCGGACTTCCGACCCGGCGTACTGCGCGTGACGAACGAGCTTCTGGCCGACCGCCTGGTCTCGCTGGCCAAGCGCTCGCCGACCTGGCGGGCGGCCATGGATTCGCTGGCGGCGACCGGCTTCCAGGTGCTGGTGATGGACGCCGGGCAGGCGCCACGCATTCTGCCGGCATTACGCGACTACGAGCCAGATCACGTGGGTGAGGTGATCCCGCTGCGCAACCCGCTGGGCGCGATGATCGGCGCCGCCGTCACGGTGGACCTGGCCCGGCTCCGGCGTCTGGTCGATACTGCCGCATTGCCGCGCCGGGTCCTGGAGATGGACATCGACCGCATCCTGATCCACGAGCTTTACGGGCACGTGCTGCCGCTGGCGCGCGCGCGGCGCCTCGAGGGCGGCTGCCCCGATCCGGCGCCGGGCGAGCCGGCGTCGTCTTCGTGCGCGATCGAGCGGGAGAACGTGATCCGGGCGGAGCTGGGGATGGAGCGGCGG
>JACQVC010000086.1 GCA_016209995.1 Gemmatimonadota bacterium | reverse complement strand
GTGCCAGTGGGCCGCTGGCTCGAAGCGCATCGGCTGCTCGGGATAGTTGAGCGCCACGAAGAACATCTCCATGGTCGAGGCATCGCGCGGCACCTGCCGGCCATAAACGCCCGCGACGCGCGGGTCCTCGAGCGCCCGCGCGAAGACCAGCGGCCAGTCCAGCGTGCACGGCAGCACATCCTGGGTCAGGAAGCACACCACGTCGCCCTGCGCCAGGCGCACGCCCAGGTTGCGCGTGCGTCCGTGTCCAAACTCTTGCGGCGGAATGCGCTGGACCCGGAAGCCGTCACGCTCCGCGTCCTGCGCGGTCGTGTCGCTGGAGCCCGAATCGATGACCAGCACCTGGACGCCGTGGCGCTCCCGCACCGCCTGTAGATGGCGGCGCAGGTAACCGAACGCCGGCCCGCCGTCCTTCGTCGGAATGACGATCGAGATGGACTCGTTCACACTCGCCCGAACTCGGAGGCCCGCAGCAGGCTCAGGAAAAACGCCGCGAACACGATCTCCGCGCCCAGCACCATCAGCGTGAGCGCGAGCACGGCCGGACGCACGGCGAACAGGACGCCGAATCCTCCTGCGACCCACTGAGCCAGGATGCTCACGTTGATGATGAAGCCGGCGGCGAAGACGAACCCGCCGAGCGCGACGCCGCGCTCGAGGGTATAGCGAAGGTGGAAGCGACGGATCCATGCGTCGGCCAGCTCGGGCTCATGCACCAGGGCGTACGTCTTGGCATACACGCCCAAGAGGATGAGCTGCAGGCCGAGAATCGCCAGCGCCCCGCCCACGAACATGAAGTGGAAGTCCAGATACACGCCCTCGCGCAGCCGGATCGGCCCGGGCAGCAGCGCGATCTCGAGAGTCACACCCACCAGGAGACACAACAGGCCGGGCGCCAGGAACAGCCGCGTTGGGCTCAGGAGCAGCAGGTGGCGGGCTACGCGCCAGCCATCACCCACGGTGCGTCGCGGGCGGCCGGAGCTGCGCGGCCGGAAGTTGACCGGAACCTCGACGGTGCTGAGTCCGGCGCGGGCGGCCTCGACCAGGAACTCGCTGGCGAACTCCATGCCGGTGGCTCCCAGGTTCAACCGGGGCAGCGCGTCCCGGCGGATCGAGCGCACACCGCAACGCACATCGGATACGCGAAAGCGGAAGAAGCGCCGGGAGAGCCAGGTCTGGATCGGCTCGAGGAGATGCCGGTGCGCAGCCCCCATCGAGCCGGCCAGGATCGAGCCGTTACGGCGCGTACCGAGGACGAGGTCATAGCCGGCGCGCAGCGGCTCGATGAAGCGGTTGATGACCGAGAGGTCATAGGTGCCGTCGCCGTCGGCCAACACGACGTAGCGCCCGCGCGCGGCCTCGAGCCCGCGCAGGCAGGCGGCGCCGTAGCCCCGAATCGGCTGGTGCACCACGCGCGCCCCGGCGCTACGGGCGCTCTCGACCGATCGGTCCGACGAACCGTTGTCGCAGACCACCACCTCCGCGGAGTACCCGTAACGCGCAAGCGCAGCCCGGGCCTCGCGCACGCACGCTCCGATCCCCTCGCCCTCGTTGCGACACGGCAGGACCACGGACACCTCGATATCGTCCCGCGCGCGCTGGGCGCTGTTGTCTTCCTGAACTTCGAGGGTGAGCTGCTCGCTCACGAACGCTCCACCTCTCGGACGGGGTGAACCGCCACTTTGGGCTCCGCAGCTTTCGCGGCGTCCGCCCCTCTCGCGGGTCCCGACGCAGGCGCCCGGGCAGCGTCACGCGGGACCATGGGGGTTGCCGCCCAAGGCCGGGCCTTGGGCGGCAGCACGTTGCAGCGCAGGATGTGCCAGAGCGCGGCCAGTCCATCCTTCCAGCCGATCTTCTTTCCTTCGGCGTAGGAGCGGCCGTGGTAGCTGATCGGTACTTCGTAGATGCGAGCCTGCGCCTGGGCGAGCCGCGCCGTCACCTCCGGCTCGAACCCGAACCGATCGGAAACCAGGGGCAGCGACTTGAGCAGATCCGCCCTCACCATCTTGTAGCACGTTTCCATATCCGTGAGGTTCAGATCCGTGAACATGTTGCTGAGCAAGGTGAGGAGCTTGTTGCCCACCATGTGCCAGAAGAAGAGAACGCGGTGCGGACCGCCCAGGAAGCGCGAGCCGTAGACCGCGTCGGCTCGCCCGGCCAGGATCGGCTCGAGAAGCACCGGATACTCGTGAGGATCGTACTCGAGGTCCGCATCCTGAATGACGATCACGTCCCCCGTCGCGTGCTGAATCCCGGTGCGCAGCGCGGCTCCCTTTCCTCGGTTCCGCTCGTGCATCACCAGGCGATCAATCAGCCCCTCATCGCGCAGAGCGGGCAGGATGTCGCGTGTACCGTCCGCCGACCCGTCGTCGACCGCGATGATCTCGAGATGCAGCGGCACCTCGCGGACCCGGTGCAGCAGGTGCTCGATGGTCGAGCGCTCGTTGTACACGGGCACGACGACGGACAGACGGATGTCATCGAAGCGGACCTGTGTGGTCCGGAAATGGCCGGTGCTGCGCAACCGTGTCATTCCGCCAGCCCGTAGCGGTTCAGTTTCCGGTACAGGGTCGATGGATCGATGCCCAGCACCTCGGCGGCGCGGCTTTTGTTCCCGCCCTCCGCCTGCAGAACCCAATGGATATAGGCTCGCTCGATGACCTCCATCGACGGATTGGGCGGCAGCCCCTCGGCCACGAGCCGCGGCGGCGGCGCTTCGCGCACGCGCTCGGGCAGGGCGCCCACATCAATGACGTCCACCCCGGTGGTCAGGACCGCCGCGCGCTCGAGCGCGTTCTCCAGCTCGCGAACGTTGCCGGGCCAATCGTACTTCATGAGCACGGCCTGCGCGTCCTCGGTCAGCCTGTGCGCCGCGCCGTTCTCGCGCTGCGCGGCCAGCGCGC
>JACQVC010000106.1 GCA_016209995.1 Gemmatimonadota bacterium | reverse complement strand
GATGCCGGCTGCACCGCGAGCAAATCCGCGATGCTGCTCGTGGATGCCACCTCACCACGCTCGGACAGATGGTAGATCGTCTTGAGGTAGTCCTCGACCGATCGCGTGAGGTTGCGCACGCTGTCGGCCATGTCTCGGTCGGCTCCCAAAGGGCTCATGACAACCCTAGTAGTTCTTCCAGCGACAGGCTAACCTCGGTTTCAGACGAAGATCGCGTCTCGGCGCGAGTCGGTGCTGCGCTGAGGCGCGGTCGGGCATGTACGTTCGCTGGTGGTATGGCCGCTACTTGAATGTAGCGCCGTCCGTGCTAGGCACGGAAGTATGTCAGGCCCATGGCCTCACGAACGCAACGCATGGTTTCACCAGCCTCTTCCCGCATCCGCGCCGTGCCGGTGAGGATGATGTCGCGGATCAGGTCCGGGTTCTGCTCGGCCTGGCGGCGCCGCTCGCGGATCGGGTCGAGAAAGGCGTTGAGGGCAGTCACGAGCTTCTTCTTGACTTCCACGTCTCCGACGCGGCCCTGGCGGTAGCGTGTCTTCAGATCCTCGACTTCCTCCTGGTTTGGGTTGAAGTGGTCGTGATAGGCGAAGACGGGGTTCCCCTCGACATTCCCCGGGATGTCGGCCCGGATACGGTTCGGATCCGTGTACATCTGCATCACGAGCTTCCTTACGTCCTCGGGGCTGTCGCTCAGGCAGATGGCGTTCCCTAGCGACTTGGACATCTTCCCCGTGCCGTCCGTTCCGGGCAGGGTGTCCTCGCTGCCCAGCATCGGCTCCGGTATGGGAAAGACTTCGCCGTATAGGGAGTTGAACCGGCGGGCGATCTCCCGCGTGATCTCGACGTGCGGCAGGTTGTCGCGGCCCACCGGCACGAGCGTGGCGCGGGGCGCGAGGATGTCCGCAGCCTGCAGCACGGGGTAGCCGACCAGTCCGAACGGCAGCGCTTCGATGCCCGCGGCGTCGGCCATGTCCTTGATCGTGGGAAGCCGCTCGAGGCGAGGCAGCGTGACGAGCATCTCGAAGATCAGATTGAGCTGGGCGATCTCGGGCACGCCGGATTGGAGGAAGATGTTGCAGCGGCTGGGGTCGATGCCCACGGCCAGATAGTCGAGCACCATCTCGTTGATGTTTCCCGGAATGCTCGCGATGGACTCCTTTTCCGGCCGCGTGGTCAGCACGTGGAGGTCCGCGATGATGAAGAAGCACTCGTACTGGTCCTGGAGCGCGACGCGGTTCTTCAGGCTGCCGACGTAGTGGCCGAGATGGAGGCGTCCGGTAGGGCGATCACCGGTCAGGATTCGGCCTTTGGGAGTCTCAGGCTTCCTCATCCACTCTCCTTCTAGTAAGTCGCTGCTTTCCTGCGGCCGGATAATAGGCCCGCTGCGCGCGCTCTGGACAAGGGGCGCTGGCCGGTCATAGTTTTTGCGCGTGCCGAGACGGGATCTCGGCCCGTGGTTCATCCGTCTGAAACGACGAGCTCGACGCGCCGGACTGTGGACCGATCTGGACGTCGGGCGAGCCGAGTCTTGTAGCGGCCGCGTCGGGTTTTTCACCGGGGCGGCTGCTGTTTTTCCCATGCTGGAGGTCGGGCTGACATCATAGTACCGGCCGGCGTGAGGAGGGATACGAGTCATGATTTCTGTGGATCGGGTCACGAAACGGTACGGGCCGGTCGTGGCCGTGAACGATCTCAGCTTCGAGATCCGTCGGGGCGAGGTGGTTGGGTTCCTGGGCCCGAATGGGGCCGGGAAGACTACGACCATGCGGATGCTGACCGGTACGCTTCAGCCGGATCAAGGAGAGGTGCGTTTCGAGGACCGGCCGATCAGCTCCGATCTGACGTCCGCCAAGGCGAGGATCGGATACCTGCCGGAATCGAACCCGCTATACGACGAAATGCTGGTCTGCGAGTATCTCGATTACGTGGCGGAGCTGAGGAGCTTGCACGGCGCCGAGCGCCGGTCCGCGCTGCGGAACACGGTCGACCAGACGGCGATCGGCAGCGTGTTCAGTCGCCCGATCGCACAGCTCTCCAAAGGGTTCAGGCAGCGCGTGGGGCTGGCGGCCGCGATCCTGCACGCGCCCGAAGTCCTGGTGCTGGACGAGCCGACGGAAGGGCTGGACCCGAACCAGCGCGTCGAGATCCGCCGGCTGGTGAGCGAGCTGGGGCGCGAACGCACCGTCCTGCTCAGCACGCATGTGCTACAGGAGGTCGAAGCGACGTGCACGCGTCTGATCATCATCCACCGAGGCCGGCTGGTGGCGGACGGCAGCGTCACCGAACTGCTCGACGCGAAGAGTGGGGGAGCGTGCTACGTGGTGGAGGCGGCGGGCGAGGGCGTAGCCGCCGCAGTGGCGGCGCTGCCCGGCGTCACGTCGCACCGCTCGGAGCCGGTGGACGGCCGTGTGCGCGTGCACCTGACCGTGAGCGGTCGCGAGGAGCTGCGTCCGCACATCTATCGTCTGGCCGGCGAGCGGGGTTGGACGCTGTGGGAGCTGTTTCGCGAGCGAGCCAGCCTCGAGCAGCTCTTTCAGGAGCTCACGGCGCCCGGTGAGAGGGAGGCGGCGCCCGCGCCGGAGCGGCCGCAGAGCGACTCGCCTGCGGGCTCCGGGGAGGTCGCGCCATGAGGAGGGTCTGGACGGTCGCCGCGCGCGAGCTGCGCAGCTACTTCGATCACGCCACCGCGTACATCCTGGTCGTCGCGTTCCTGTCGCTGGCGTTGTTCCTCGCGTTCCGGGCGCTGCTCGCGTCGGGCGCGGCTTCACTCCGCCCGCTTTTCGTTCTGCTACCGTGGTACTTCGTGGTGTTCATGCCGGCGATCACCATGCGTTCGCTCGCGGAGGAACGCCGGACCGGCACGCTGGACTGGCTGATGGCGCAGCCGCTGAGTGAAATTCAGGTGCTGGGCGGCAAGTTCGTCGGCGACTGGCTGTTCGCGTTGATCGCGCTGGCGGGCACCGTCCCGACGGCGCTCGGCGTGCTTCTGCTCTCCTCGGCCGATCCCGGCATCATGGTGGCGCAGTATGTGGGTGCCGCTATGCTGGCGGCTCAGATGGTCGCCGCCGGGCTTTTCGCCTCGAGCTTCACCCGCAACCAGATCACGGCCTTCATTCTGGGCGGCGCCATCTGCCTCACCCTGGTGCTCATCGGACTCGAGGTCGTGCTCGTGGGCCTGCCGCCTGTGGCGGCTTCCGTGTTCGCTCGGTTGTCGGTCATCACGCACTTCGAGAATGTGGCGCGGGGCGTGATCGATGTGCGCGACGTCCTCTACTTCGCTTCGACCGCATTCCTGTTTCTGGCGCTGGCCCACGCGCGAGTCAGCGGCGAGCGCCTCAGCGTGTTCCGGGGCGGTTACCGTCGTCTGCGGCTGGGCGCCACGACCATCGTCGTGGGCGTCGTGGTGCTGAACCTGTTGGCGGCGAGTCTGCGCGGGCGCGTCGATCTGACCGAGGGGAACCTCTACACGCTGTCGCCCGGCATACGCGAGGTCCTCAGCGATCTGGACGACCTGGTGACGGTCAAGCTCTACGTCTCGCGGGAGCTGCCGCCCGAGATCAATATCACGCTGCGTGACGTACGGGACCTGCTCGCGGATTTCCGCAACGCGGCGGACGGCCGTCTGGCGCTCGTGGAAGTCGATCCCGATCGAGATGAGGAAGCTGCGGAGGAGGCGCGTTCTTTCGGCATCAACGCGCTTCAGTTCAACGTGATGCGCAACGACGAGCTGCAGGTGCGGCGAGGGTGGCTGGGGCTGGCGGTGCTGTACGCCGATCAGTCCGAGGTGATGCCCGTGCTCAACCGCACGGATGACCTCGAGTACCGGCTCGCGTCGGCCATCGCGGGCATGACGACGGACCGGAAGACGCGCATCGTCTTCATCTCCGGGGCGGGCGCGCGGGACTCGTTCCAGTATCCGGTGCTGTCCGAGCTTCTCGGTGACCGCTACGAGCTGACGTCTCGCGACCTCTCCGACTCGACCGCCTCGCCGCTTGCGACAGATGCGCCCGACGTCTTGGTCGTAGCGGGACCTCAGGAAGAGATGAACAGCGCAGCCGTGACCGCGATTAGGGACTACCTCCACGCAGGCGGCGCCGGGCTGTTCCTTATCGACGGGAACACGATTTCGCCGCAGATGCCGATCGCGCAGGCGTTGCGCACGGGACTCGAGCCGCTGGCCGAGGAGTACGGCGTGCGAGTGGCGGAGGGACTGGTCTTCGACCTGAGATCGAACGAGCGCGTCTCGCTCGGGACGACCGGAGGATTCACCTATATCTCATCGTATCCGCTGTGGCCGCGCGTGGTACCCGCGCCGGGGGAGCATCCCATGACCACCGGCCTCGACGCCCTCTCGCTCGCGTGGGCCAGCCCGCTCGAGATTGCGGACTCGACGCTCGCGCGGCCGTTGTGGATGACCACCGAGCTCGCGGGACGACGCCCGGGCATGAGCTCGATCGCGCCCGATGCGGAGTACCCCTCCGACCGGTCCGAGCTGTCACCTCAGGTCGTGGCCGCGGTCGGCGTCGGCGCCGGCCTCGCCGCAGCGGCGGCCGGCGGCGACGGTGGAGCCGGCGGGGCTTCAGCCGACACGCTGCGCCGCGGCCGTCTCGTGGTTGTAGGAGACGCCGACTTCCTGGACAACGAGTTCGTGCGCGCGAACTCGCAGAACGCGGTTTTCGTCGCGAACGCGATCGACTGGCTGGCCCAGGATGAGTCCCTCATCAAGATCCGCGCGAAGGACCGGACGCCGCCTCCTCTCCTGATCGAATCCGATGTCCAGAGGATATTCTTCAAGTGGGGCAACCTTATCGGTGTGCCTCTGCTATTCGTGGGATTCGGCGTAGCTCGCGCCGTGCAACGACGGCGCGATGCGGAGCTGAGGGGGGAGGGGCTGGAGGGAAGGTGAGCAGGTGAGCGAGAAGACGTTGAAAAGGCTGCTTGCGGCCGTGGCCGGTCTGCTCGCGGCCTACGGAATCGTCTATGCGTTCGGGTTGTTGGGCGGCCGGGAGGTGGAGACCGAGCTGGGCGCTATGCTCTCGCGTCTGGCGCCCGCGGACATCCAGGAGGTGCGCATCGTCGGGCCCAACGACACGCTGCGCCTCGAGCGGGCCGGAGCCGCCGCCTGGACCGTCAACGGTTTTGCGGCCGACAGCGCGTCGGTCGAGAGGCTGTGGTCATCACTGACGGCGACGAGGGTCGCTCAGCTCGTAGCCGAGAACCCGGCGAACCACGCGCGCATGGGCGTGACGGCGGACGGCGCCTCGAGCGTGGAGTTTCACACGGCGGGCGGGAGCGTGACGCGACTGCTCGTCGGCAACACCGGACCCATGTTTCCCAGTCTGTACGCCCGGCTTCCCGATGACGACCGCGTCTACCTGTTGACCGGAAATCTGCGCAGCCAGGTCATGTGGTCGCTCGCGGAATGGCGGGACAAGACCATCGTTCGCGTCGATACGGCCCGAGTGCGGGAGATCGGCGTTCAGCGGGACGGCCGGCGCTATGTGATCCGGCGGGCCGAGGCAGGCTGGACCGTGGACGGCGGCCCGGCCAACGAAGGTCCCGTGCGCACGCTGCTGCAAGAGCTGGCCCACCTGCAGGCTTCCGGTTTCCTGGCCGATACAGCCAGCTTGGGAAACGCCCCGCGCTCGCTTCTCGTGCTCGGGGCCGCGAATGACACGCTCGCCCACCTGACGGTCGGCTCGCCCGACGGCATCAATTTCCGGCTGCGAGCCGGCGCGCGTCCCGAGGTCTACGACCTCCCCAGCTGGCGGGCGGATCAACTGGCTCCAACTCGCGAGTCCGTCGCGAGCCCTTAGCAGGTCGCTGAAATACTTACAGTGGGTCGCGTTGCGAGCGCCGTGGGTGCCGCCAGCGGCTGCGGCACAGCCGCCGGTCGTGTGTTTGCCTGGGTACCCAGGGTAGGGGGCTGACCGCGGACCTGTCATTTCAGCTGCAGCACAACGCTCCATCCTGACGCACAGACCGAGACATGCCGGCCCGGCGCCCGCGGAGGCACCGATCCGGCATCTGTTTATCCCAGCGACCGGTTCAATGGCGCATCTGCTTGAGCGGGCAGTGGATATGGAGTTGCTGGCACGCCTGCGCCAGCCCGGATGCACCGACACGCCGGCTCCACGCCCGTCCGGCATGCGCAATGCTCCTCAGGTGTGCGAGCGTGGGCGATGCGGCTTACGCCAGCGTGAGCGAAGCGGCTTACAACCAGCCCCTCCGTGCGGCCTCGGGTCTGGCTCCCGGGGCTGCGCGGGCGGGACAACCATCGGCGGTCCACAACGCAACGGGGGATCTATGCTAGGCGTCGATGGGACGATCACGATGCACTCGCTTGCTGACGTGATCGCGGGCGAGCGCGTGCGAATCCGGCGAATCCATTTCGACCTGGTCAGGGACCGGTGCTGGGAGCACGGTCTCGCCGTTGGCATGGTGGTGCGCTGCCTGAAACATCACGCCACGGGACTTCTGCTCGACCTCGAGCTCGAGAACGGAAGGTCCGTCACCGCTGACACGGCGTGGGCGCGCTTTGTCGAAGTGTCGCCGGCAACGTCGGAAGAGAGCAGCAGACCGATCGCGACGAATCACTAGGGCCCCACAGCAGACGGGTGTGCCCGACTACTAGAGAGCGACAGCTTCGAGGAGCCCCTCGTTCTCCCACGGGGCTTCCAAGCCGGTCGGGACGCCCGTCTGTCCCTCCCTTTCCACGACCCGCATAGCCCGGTCCAGGGCTGGTAGAGATTCCGAAACCACCCCGGCGGTTGTGCTCGCAAGCCATTCGCCCTGTCGGCGGTGCCGCCTGCTCCTTAGTATGTCGGCCGCTCGCGGCCCGGAGGGTCGCCGCCATGCGGGTGCCTTCGGCGTGCCGCCCTGGATCTGGCCCTGCGGTGCCGCTAACGCGGCTCGCCCCCTTTAGTCGGACAGGCCCCTAGCACAGTCGAGGTGATGATGGTCGTCGATTTCCACAATCATTTCTATCCGCCGGAATACCTGACGGCGCTGCGCACCGGCCCCATCAGTGTCCGCGTGACGGTGGACCCGGCCGGGAACCCGGTGATCCACTACCCGGGTGACTACAACGTGGTCGTGCCGGACCATCGCGACATCGAGGTGCGGACGCAAAGCCTGGACCGAGCCGGCATCGACCGTCAGGTTTTGACCTTCACTACGCCGGGTACCTACCTGGAAAAGCCCGATCGTGCCGCCGCCCTCTCGCGCGTGATCAACGATGCGTTTGCAGAGATCGGCCGCGAGCGCGGCGACCGCTTCACCGCGCTGGCTACGCTGCCGCTGAACGATCCCCAGGCTTCGCGGGTCGAGCTGGAGCGAGCCATGAAGAAGCTGGACCTGCCCGGCGCCATGCTCTTCAGCAACGTGAGCGGCGTCCCTCTGGCAGACGGGCGGTACTGGCCGCTGTACGAGACTGCCAACGAGCTCAATGCCGTCCTCTACATTCACCCGGCTCACCCGGTGGGCGTCGAGGCGATGGAGGAGTACTGGCTGATGCCGCTGGTCGGCTTCCCCTTCGACACCACCCTGGCGGCCGCGAAGCTGGTGTTCAGTGGCGTGGCCGAGCGGTTCCCCAGGATCCGCTGGGTGCTGGCGCACCTGGGCGGCGCCATCCCGTACCTCGCCGAGCGGCTCGACCGCGGGTACGCCGCGTTCCGCGAGTGCCGCGAGCACATCAGCAAGCCGCCGACTTACTACCTCAAGCAGTTCTACTATGACACGGTGAACTTCGACCGGCGCGCCCTGCGCCTGGCGCTCGACTTCGCGGGCGCGGATCACCTCCTGGCCGGCAGCGACTTCCCCCACCGCATTGGCAGCCTCGAGAGCATGGTGAACAGCATCCGCGGGCTGGACATACCGGAGGTGGATAAGGCCAAGATCCTAGGCGGGAATACGACCCGGCTGCTGGGACTGTTAGTTTAGCTACTTCAGGAGCTCCCATGGCCAGGAGCCGGAAGGCAGAGTCAGATAAACAGGCAATCCCCAGGCATCGGGCCAGCGAGAGTGCCGGCG
>JACQVC010000001.1 GCA_016209995.1 Gemmatimonadota bacterium | reverse complement strand
GGTGCATGCGGATCTCGACCCGATAGAGATCGAAGTTGTCGAAGAACAGGATCGGCGTCAGCGTCTCGCGGTATCCGATGCGGTCCGCGCGGAGCCGCACCATCCCGGTCCCGCGCACTTCGAACGTGAAGGCGCCCCGTTCGTCCGTGAACCGATATCCCAGCGACCGACCTTCCCGATTCAGCAGCGTGACATGGACGCCGTCAACGGGCTGCTCGGTTCCTTCCTCGATGACGCGGCCATGGATCTGTACCTGAGCCCAGCCCGGGGAGGCGCCCGCGGCGGCGGTGAGGGCTGCGGCCGTGCAGGCGAGCCGGCGAATGAAACGTGGAGTGGTCCAGACGAACATCTCGAGGAGCACCCTCCTGCATGCAGCGTAACGCGGCGGCTGGCGCCGGTCAATACGATTCTCCCCGCGGCTCCGGCACGGCAACCCCTTGCGATCGGGTTGCCGAAGGGTACAATGGGGCCGAACCTACGTGCGCGCACTATGGCTCTACTTCCGAGATCGATCGTCAGCTTCCTTACGTGGTTTGCCGCGTTCCTCGCGGCCGCCACGGCTCTGCACGCTCAGGAGCTCGGCGGGTTTCAATCTCGCCCACACTGGACGGTCGGCTACGTGGCCAATGCGCCGGACCAGATGCTCGGCTTCAGCCTCTCCACATTCGGTCCCCATTTGAGGAACTGGGGCTTCTACATCGATGCCAAGTTCAGTCTGGATTCGCCAGCGGGCCGCGAGGAGTTCGAGCAGTCGCTCACGCCCGATCAGGCTGATGCTCTGGGCGACCTTTTCCTTGAGGAGCAACGCGCTTGGCAGACGTTCAACCTGGCGGTGGTTCGTGCCGTGACGCCGATCTTCGCCCTTTATGCCGGCGCAGGCTATGGCCATAGCACGCGCTACTGGCGGTACTTCGACTCATCGGGCGAGCGAGGATTGTTCGGCCACTACTGGACTCGAAAGGGTTCCGGCCAGGGACTTCGGGCCCTCGGCGGTGCCTGGTTCCGTGGAGGACGGTTCGTCCTCTTTCAGTTCGGAGGAGAGACGGCGCCGCCAGGCTTCACCGTCGGCGCCGCCCTAGCGTTGCCACTCGGCCGCTGAGGCGCGACCGGGCGGTAGCCCTACTGAAAAGCTTGTCTGCAGGAACCCTGCACATGCGCCACGGGCGCGTTTACCGCGCTTGACAGTGTCCAGAGCGCGGCGTACATAGGAAAATCGCGAGAGCGGGCCTGCGACGAAGCCGTCGGGTTGCTGACGTCGGGCGCGTCATGCTGCCGGGCTGGACCGATCAGCCCCGTGCCCGGTGACTCGAAAGAGGAAGGGGGCGCCGATTCGATTCCGACGCTCGTTCGATTCTCTCCAAGAAAGAACGTCGTGCCCTTTCCGGCCCGCAGGCGGTTTCATCGCGCGCCAATCGGATTCGCCTCCGGAGCCAGGGGCTGCGCGCGCCATCCAGTTGAGGAGGAGTGCCGTGAAGCGCGTCGCGTGCGGCTTCCTGTTCGTGATGTTCGCTTTTTTCGCCCCCGGCAGCGCGAGCGCGCAGGCGGTGGGCGCGGTCACGGGTGTGCTGACCGACCAGCAGACCGGGCAACCGCTGTCAGGCGCCCAGGTCTACCTCGACGGAACCGGCCGGGGCACCCTGACGGAGCAGAACGGCCGGTTCTTACTGATCAACGTTCCCGTGGGAACGTACACGTTGGTGGCCGAGCTGATCGGCTACGCGACGCTGCGTCACGAGAATCTGGTCATCGCCACGGACGTCACGCGTGTCGTCAACCTCGCGCTGGTCCCGCAGGCGATTGCCGTGGGCGGCGTAGTGATCGAGGCCGCACGCGTACCGCTGGTCGAGCTGCGGGCCAGCGGCACGGCAAATACCCTGACGGCCGACGATATCGACGCGCTGCCGGTCACGACGATCCCGGGAGCGCTGGCCTTTCAGCAGGGATTCCTCGAGGTGCCCGACAACACCGACGTTCTCTCCTACGGTGAGACCCGCCGCACCGTTCTGTCTCCGATCCGGATCCGCGGCGGTCGCGCGGCCGAGACGCTCACGCTGATCGATGGCATCCCGGTGCAGAACTGGGTACTGGGAGGACCGACTCTCGACCCGAATCTGCCGTCCGTCGCGCAGGTGGACTACATCAGGGGTGGCTTCGAGCCGCAGTACGGAAACGCGCTTTCCGGGATTATCAACGTCACGCTCAATGAGGGAGGCGATCAGGTAGAGGGATCTCTGGATTACGCGACCAGTCGCTTCAGTGGCATGCTCGGCAGCCGCGCGGATGAGCTGCTGGGCTCCGATCTCTACCAGGGCTTCGTGTCGGGCCCGATTCCGGGCACCGGCAGCCGGGGTCGGTTCATGTTCTCCGGTCGCCATCAGAACGGCGCGTACGAGGTCCTCGAGTTCGACGCTGACGTGTACGATCCCAACCGACCGGAGGTTGGATTCAATTCTCCATCCATCATGGACATCTTTCCCGGTTGGCAGTCCGTGGGTTTCGACACGCAGCGCGACGTCGTGGGGAAGCTCACCTACTACTTCACGCCGCTCATGAAGCTCAACCTGTCGGGCATCCGCTACGAGCGTGAGCAGCAGCCCTTCGACTTCCTGTTTCTCTACACGTACCGCGACCCGCTCGCCTCACCGGTGCTGAGGACCGCGGCAGACTCGGCGTTCTACGCGGCGAACCTGTCGCAGGCTCTGCTCGCGCCCGCGGACTTCAAGAACGTGGTGCAAGCGACCTCGAGGCTGGAGCGGACCTTCTGGGCTGCGAACTGGGATCACACGCTGCGGCGGTCCAGCTATCGCGTCACCGTGGGTCGCTTCGACCAGGGGCGCCTGACGTGCAACTGGTTCCAGGGTGTGTGCCTGGGCGGCGGTGTGGACGGCTTTCAAGACCCGAACTTCACGGAGGATCGCTTTAACGGCCCGGCGCCGGCGGGGCAGCGCGGCCTGCACCCGACCATGGGCACCGACAACCTCTACGGTGGTGAGGAGATCACCACGTGGGTCGCGCGCGCCGACTGGCAGTGGCAGGCCGCGGAGCATCACAACCTGCTGGCCGGCGTCTACTGGCAGCAGCACGACCTGCAATACGATGAGTCAGAATGCACGTGCGTGAATAGCCGCATCGTCGTGGATCAACAGTTCAGCATCGATCCTTGGGATGCCGCGTTCTACGTGCAGGACCGCGTCGAGTATGACTTCCTCACGGCGCGTATCGGGTTCCGCTTCGACTACGGCCGGGCACCTGGGCGGTACTTCCGCAACCCCTTGGATCCGACGGCGGGCACGCAGGCCGACGACGTCTGTCGCGACCCCAACGGCAGAAG
Organism: Gemmatimonadota bacterium; assembly: GCA_016209995.1. Classification (GTDB taxonomy): domain Bacteria; phylum Gemmatimonadota; class Gemmatimonadetes; order Longimicrobiales; family Gaopeijiaceae; genus JACQVC01. The sequence goes on along the minus strand of JACQVC010000001.1, from coordinate 2,071 downwards.
TCGCCATTTGGCCAAGACCTGGGTCGAGCTGGGCGCCGACCCGACCTGGGGTCGCCTGGGCGAGGGGTGCGCGGGAAACACGGACGTGATTCGCCGGGCATCCGTGATCGCGTTCGAGGATGATCTCGTGAGCACGCGCACGCGCACGCAAATCTCTCCGCGCATCGGGATTTCCTTTCCGGTCACAGTAACGTCGTCCATCTTCTTCAACTACGGCGTCTACTCGCAGAACCCCGTGATCCGTAACCTCTACAACTTCACGGGCGTTGGCGCAGCGCACGAGGGCTGTCCGTTGGGGTTCGCGCTCGGCTTCGGCGGAAACGAGGGGTTGGCGAAATGCGGCCTCTCTGCACCCATCAAGATGCAGGAATTCCGCGGACCTTACACCCATGAGACACGCCCGGAGGGTGTGACTCGAGTGCTTGGGAACACCAACCTCCAGATCGAGCGCACGAGCGCGTACGAGGTCGGGCTGCTCACGGAGATCGATCAGACGTACGCGCTGGGCGTTACTCTCTTCGCGAAAGATCAGACCGGCCTCACCGGGTTCCGCAGCGGTGGCGAGCTGCCGGATGGCACCCGCGTCTTCGATATCGGGCAGACGTACGGCACGGCGCGCCCCTCGTATTTCGTTCTCGTGAACTCCGACTATCAGACCGTCCGCGGGTTCGAGGTTCAGTTGCGGCGAGGCCTGCGCGACTTCTGGGGCTTCGATCTCAACTACTCGTTCTCCCAGGCTCGCACGAACGGTGCGGCGCTCGATCGCGCGGTCGAGGATCGGATCTCGCAAGAGCAGGCCCTCTTCACGCGCGCCGAGTTCCCATCCGAGGTCGACCAGCCGCACATCCTCAACGCCGTGTTGCGCTTCGCAGCCGCTGAAGACGCTCCGGACGTACCGCTGGGCGACTGGCTGACACACACCCGAGCTACGATCACCGCGCGCGCGGCCAGTGGGTTCCCGTACACTCCGACGACGACACTCACCGGTGGCTCCTTCGCCGCTTCGATCCAGCGTCTGGATGCCAACAGCAAGCGCGGCCCGTCCACGCTCGAGTTCGACCTCGAGCTCAGTAAGGAGTGGACCATCTCGAACATGGATTACGGCTTGTTCCTGCTGGTTCAGAATCTCTTCGATACGAAGAACTGCATTCAGGTCTACACGAGCACCGGCAGGTGCGAGGCCGGACAGGCTGACCAGGCCCGGCGCGCGGCGGGCAATCCGCTGACCGATCCCAACACAATCACCAGCACGTACCTCGATCGGCCACAGTACTTCGGCCAGCGGCGAACCATCCTCGCGGGCCTGAGCATGAGCTTTTAGATGTCAGAGGATCAGAAGAACAGAGGTTTAGAGGTTCAGACCGCCCGCCCGACCCCGCCCGGTGGAGTGGCGTTGGGGGGACTGATCCTCTGAGCCTCTGATCCTCTGTTCCTCCGACGTTTGGAACAACCTGCTGAGAACTGATCACAGGACAGCCATGACGCTTCGTGGCGGCACGCTCCGCCTCACGGTTCTCCTCGCCGTCGCGTTGTTGGGCTGGCGCGTGGAGTTGGCGAGTCAGGTGGCGCCCCGGTCCCTCGGCCGCCCTTGGGTGCTGGGCCCCAACGGTGAGCCTCAGGATCCGAAGGCGGGGCGGGAGCGTGCCTCTCGCTTTCAGCTCTATTCGGACCGCGACTTCGCGCGAGTCTTCATGACGCCGGGAGCGACGCTGAGCGGCAGCTCGTTGTTCCTGTGCTGGGAGAACTGGCCCAACAACTTCGGTTGTCCGGACGGCAGCTACCAGCGGGTGCGGAGCGACAACCTCTTCACGTTCGCCTTTCTCTACGGTACGCACATCTACGGGGTTCCAGCCACGGAATGGCTCGAGCACCGTCGTATGGTTCCCAGCCTCGCCAACGCTCGCGGACGCGGTTACAGCGTGTTCAACAACACGTCGGCCTCCCATTTCATCAACCCGAAGGACGGGCTCGTAGGCGTGTTGCACTCGGGTGTGACGGCGGAACCTGACGGAACCTGCCGGCAGACGCATGGACTGTTCCTCGGCGATCCTCTCATGCCGCTGTCCAACTG
>JACQVC010000007.1 GCA_016209995.1 Gemmatimonadota bacterium | reverse complement strand
TGCAGGACGTGCACGAAGAAGAAGCGGATACCAGTGGACTCCGCTGGCAGCATGAGGTAAGTAATGACCATGGTTCGACCAGTTGAGGTTCGGCCCCTGCCCCGCTATTGCATTTGGTTACGCTACCAAGACGGGACCGAAGGCGAGGTTGACCTGTCCCACTTGGCAGGCAAGGGCGTGTTCTCCGCGTGGGAACAGGAAGGCGTGTTTGCCCAGGTGAAGCTCGGCCCGCATGGCCAGATCGAATGGCCCGGGGATCTCGACCTCTGCCCCGACGCGCTTTACCTGACCCTTACCGGGAAGCGCCCGGAGGACATCTTTACAGGACCCGACCGCATCAGTTCGGATGCCTGAGGTCAGTCGGTTCTACGGAATCGTGGTCAAGATCTTCTACGACGATCACAACCCGCCACACTTTCACGCCGAGTACGGCGAGTACGAGGTCCTCGTCAACATCAACACACTCGCCATCCTCGGTGGCAGCCTACCAGCTCGCGCGCTTGGGTTGGTGACCGAATGGGCCTCACTGCACCAGCAGGAACTGCGGGCGGCGTGGGAGCGAGCCAGCCAGCTTCAGCCACCTGGGAGAATCGACCCTCTGCCGTGAACGCTCGCGGGTCGCATAACAACGCAGTCCAGCGGACCGGGGACTGCGCGCGTTCGGCGCACCAACGAAGCGAGCATCGGGCGGAGGGCTGCAACGGTCGGCGTCGCGGAGCCGGTCGCGTGAGGCTCAGCCGAGGACGGGTGAAGGGCACAGAGGGAAGCAGCGAGATGGGCCAGGTCGGCGCTCGCGGTGGCCGGGCCACCCCAAGTAGTACCGGCACCACTTTCCGCCTGCTTGAGGAGGACCCGGCTCGGCGTCGATTTTGCCGGGCGTCGAACTCCGCAGTAGAGCAGACCGCGGGCGCGCCTTCGCTCGCGGCGGCTGCTCACCACGAGCGTTCGGCGTTTCGAACCAGGCGCACCTAGTCGCACGAGAGGCGGGCTCAAGCGTGCCGTCCACTGGTCATTACCCGATCGAGCGGCGCGAGGGCGAGATCGAGCGCCTGCGGATGCAGGCGGCAGCGATCGAGTTCGACGCCAGCGTAATGCTCGACCGCATCGGCGTGGGCCCCGGCTGGCGCTGCCTGGACCTCGGCTGCGGGCCGGGCGGAATCGTCGAACTGCTGAGCGTCCGCGCGGGTCCAACGGGACACGTTATCGCCCTCGACGCCGATCCCGTCTTTCTCGAACAGGCTCGGGTGCTAGCGCGCGACCGAGGCCTCGGCAACGTGGAGTTCGTCCAGGGCGATGCTTACTGCACGGGTCTGGCGCGCGGGAGCTTCGAACTCGTGCATGCGCGCTTCGTCGCCAGCATTGTCGGCCGGCCCAAGGACCTCATCGGCGAGGCGGTTACACTCACATGCCCGGGCGGCATCGTCGCGCTCCAGGACCCCGACATCAGCACGCTCAAGTGCTACCCGCCGCATGCCGCCTGGGACCGCCTCACCCAGGTTCTGGAGCAGGTCTTCGCCTGTGTGGGCAATGACGTCCGGCTTGCGCAAGGGCTGTATCAGCTCGTCCGGCGCGCTGGGCTTGAGGACGTCCAGTACCGGCCCTTTCTCGTTGGCTTCCGTTCTGGCGATCGGATGGCCGATTTCCTGCCCGCCACAGTCGAGTCCGTGCGGCGGACGATCCTGCACCACGGCCTGATCGACGAAGCGGAACTGAACGCCGCGCTCGCTGCCTGCCGGCGCCACGTGGCCGACCCCGACACCGTCTCTACTTACGTCACTGTGGCTCAGGTCTGGGGCCGGCGCCCGCGCGCGTCGACCACGCCGAACACCACGTTCCACCGGACCGCTCGCTCGCGATGCTCGCTCGTGGCCAGTCAAATGAGCGTGAGAGAGACGGCGTATGGCGGGGACGCCCAAGCGAATCAAACGCCTACTCCGTGAGTACGCGGCGGCCGCACACGAAGAGGACCTCCGGCGGGCCCTCCTTCCCGTTGCCGAGGCGTTCAAGCGATGGGAGCGCAAAGAGCTGGACAGCGCCGAGTTGAGCGAGATCATCCACAGTTTCCATCAGGGTCCGGCGAGGGATTTGTGGGTCCGCTATACTACCCCCCATCTCGAGATGGCCGTGGCCTTGGCGATCACGACGGGCGTCTTGAGTAGAGACACGATCCCGGCCGAACTGCTGGACCATCTCGCCGGACCGCTACGGTTCTACGAGGAGGGGCGGGCGACGTCGAGAATCACTGGACGCGCAGCTCACCAGGGAGCAGCGACTGCCGGTACCGGCTGACCGGGAGCGATTCGAACGCGAGTAGGAGGCGTGGCTGCGCCGGGCAGGCTGGCGCCCGTGAGTCCCACCCTCGGGAGAAAGCCAACGCCCGCCGGAGGGCGCCGTGGCGCTCACGACCGGAGAGTGGGAGGCGCTCGGGCGGCTGCGCCGTGAGACCCGGCCTTCGCGCATCGAGCAAGGGCTGCGCGATGGGGGCGCCGAGGTAGCATGGCCACCCTCCCGCTCGTCTCCGTCACCGCCCGGCTTGGCGACACCCGCGCCTTGCGCGCCCAGCTCGACCGCGACGGGTTCCTCTACGTGGCCGGCCTGCTGCCGCTCGCGGCGATCGACGGCCTGCGGCGAGACGTGCTGGCCTGCTGCCGCCAGGCCGGCTGGCTCCGGGCGAGCGACGACCCCCTCGACGACCGCGCCGACCCCGCCCGCGCCTGCGTCGAGCCCGAGCCT
>JACQVC010000006.1 GCA_016209995.1 Gemmatimonadota bacterium | reverse complement strand
GCTCGGGCTCGACGTCGGGCTCGAAACCCAAGGGAGCGTAGGCGAGCACAGCGGTGCCATCGGGCGCTTCCCAGTGAAAGAGATCGGTTGGCGGCAGCGAGAGGGCGCCCAGCTCGCGGGCGCGCGCGACGAAGAAGTCCAGTCCCTGACCGCGCAGGATCTGGGGCAGTGTCGGGGACGAGCCGAGGGCGCGTGGACCCCAGGCGACCTGAGCGTAGCGGCCGAAGCGAGCCCTGAAGTAACGCTGGCCGTAAAGTCCCTGCCGCACGAGCGATTCGCCGGACGGCACGTTGTGGTCGGCGTCCGACCACCATCCACCGACCGGCACCCACTGCCCCGTCCGGACGGCACCTTGCACGCGAGCAAACTGGCCCGGCGCGTGCTCCTCCAGCCACGAGTAGTGCTGCGCCGAGCTCTGGGTGAGCACGAGGCCGGGAAAGCGCCTCGTGAGGTCGAGGATGCTGGCCCAGGCGTCGCGCAGGCGCGGGCTGTTGAGCGGGGTCGGCCAGAACGAGGCCGGATCCACGCGCACTTCGCCGATCACGCGTAGCGTGTCGCGCCTCAACGTCTCCGCGTCGCCGGCATAGATCGCCCGATAGTCCGCCAGCAGGCTGCGGTAACTCTCCTTCCCCGGCGACTCGAGGGAGGCCAGCAGAATGCGGCGGTCGGGATCCGAGACCTCCAGGCCCGGGGGACGGTTTGCGCTCCAGGCGCTCAACGCACGAGCGACCTCGGCATAGCCGGGCTCCCGTACGCGCAGCACGGGCAGCTCGAATCCAGCGGATCCGGATTGCGCGGACCGGTCGCTGTCCGTGATGGCGTCAGGGGGCAAGACCACGGCGACCGAGATCGTGTCGGTACGAGAGCACGCGGTGCAGAGCAGCACGCGGGCCGCGCCGGTTCGCGCGATCATCCGCGGAGAGCCATCCGCTTCGGTTCCATTCACTAAGACGCGTATCGGGCCCGGCGCGGCCGCCGCCACGCCCCGAACATCGAACTCGAGGGACAGGCCGTCCAGCTCGGGCGGAACCGGAAAGACGATGCCCAGAGCTGCTACCTCGCGCGGGTCACGGGGTGGCGAGCGCAGCCAGTTGCGGTCGTGCAGGTCGAGCAAGGCCGTCTCGGGCGCGCCTCGTGGCAAGTAGCGGACGTGCATAAAATCGATTGGCTCGCTGAGCCGGTCGAGCAGATCGCCGGGCTCGAGCGTGTAGGTCAGCCGGGTGCTCCCGCCGTCGGTGCGGTCCTCGCCGGCCGGGCCGGCGGCGCCGAGATCGGGAACGCCTACCAGGCCCGGGGCCGCCACCGCCGTGATGGGCGTTCCGTCGCGCGAGACTGCGGACAGGCGGGCGAACGGCACGCCGACTTCCAGAATGGCGGACCTTTCGGAGCCCGGGTCGGCTGCGGCCGTCCGTTCGCGCGTGAGCGGACCGATGCGGTTTAGGGCAGCTGGCGCCGACGCACCGGGCACGGCGCTTACGCCGATCCAAACGTGCTCCGAGACGATCTCTCCCCACGAGCGAGCGCTCACCGTCAACACGCCGTACAGTCCTTGCCAGCCGATGCGTAGGCGGGGGCCGAGCTCGACGGACTCGATGACGACACTCGGCCGGGGCTGCCGCAGCTCGAAGTCACGGGGGCGGATGGCCGAGAGGCGTAGCTCGCGATCGGGGCCGTTCTCCGGCCACGCCTCGAGTCGCGCCAGGATGCGATACGTGCCGCTGCGGTTGATGACCTCCAGCAGCAGCAGATTCCAGCCGTCGTGTAGCCGCACGACGCGAGCGTCGTCCTCGTCAGGCTGTCCAGGGGCGCTAGGGGCAGGCTCGAGACGACGCCCGTTGACGGAGGGCACGACGTCTTCAGCGCTGCGCAGCCGCAACACGTAGGTCGCGTCGTCCGGTGAGTACACGTACTGCGCGGCGTAGGCAGTCGCCTGCTCGGTGGTCCAGCCGAACCAGCGCTCGAAGTCCAGCCAGCCTTCCTCGTCCGCCTCGCCCACCTGCCACTCGACGCCGCCGTCCGACGAGCCGTGCGTGGGCGCGATGAGGCTCTGGCCGGTCAGGTAGTCCCTCGCGACGCGTGCCGAGTCGGAGATGACGGGCACGGGCCCTGCTACCAGCCATTCCCGGAAGGGTATGTCGAGACGCTCGGCGGCCTGCAGTGAGGCGATGGTGATCGTGGCGAGCAGGAAGACAGTCATGGGTCGCGCCAACGTACCGGCGGGGCCGTGGAACCGTCAACGCGCTGGATCCCTATTCACACGACGGCCTGCGCACGCAGCGCTGCAAGCCCCGTCCGCCTCGCCTTGTTGGCGCGGCAGGTCCCCGCTATGTTGGCCGCTTTCGCGGTCTTAGGGGTCGTGATGAAATATCGAGTATGAGCGGTCGGGAAGCTGAGCGTCTCGTCGCGGGACTCTCCGGTCGCACAACGCGCATGCGCCGAACGCGGCTGGCCGACGGACGCTACTTCATCTTCTACGATTTCGAGAGAGAGCCTGAGATCCTGCAGCCGGGCCCGGCATCCGCGCCGACGCCGGGCGTGGGCGAGTTGCGGCTGTCCGAGCAGACGGGCGAATGGGTCATCACGGCCGCGCACCGGCAGGAACGCACGCACCTTCCCCCTCCCGAGTACTGCCCGCTGTGCCCGAGCCGGTCGGGCGCGCCGCCCACGGAGGTCCCGGCGCGGGACTACGAGATTGCGGTATTCGAGAACCGCTTCCCGTCCCTGTGGCGCGATCCGCCTCTGGCGACCGTCGCCGAGCCGGGGTGGATGGTTCGGCCGGCGCGCGGACGCGCCGAGGTCGTCCTGTACACCTCCGACCACAACGCCGTCTTCGGCGCGCTTTCCCCGCAGCACATCGCTCGCCTGATCGAGGTGTGGGGTCAGCGTTACCTCGAGCTCGCCGCCGAGGAGGACGTGGAGTACGTGTCGATATTCGAGAACCGGGGTGAGGAAATCGGAGTCACGCTGCATCATCCGCACGGTCAGATTTGCGCGTATCCGTTCGTGCCGCCGATTCCGGCGCTCGAGATGGCCACGGCGGCTCGCTATCGCGCGCAAACAGGGTGCTGTATCCACTGCGATCTGGTTGGACGCGAACGCAAGGATGGGCGCCGCGTGGTGCTGGAGCGTGGAGGGGTGGTGGCCTTCGTGCCTTTCGCCGCCCGCTGGCCCTACGAGGTCCACGTCTACGTAACGAGGCACGCGCCGCACATGGCGGCGCTCGCCGCTGGTGAAGTCACGGACCTGGCTGGCGTGCTGCGCGGCGTGGTCGCGGCGTACGACGCGCTGTTCGATCGCCCGATGCCTTACGTGATGGCCATGCATCAGGCGCCGACGCGCGGACGGAGCGCGGAGACCGCCGACGCGCACTACCACGTCGAGTTCTATCCGGCGCGCCGCGCCCGCGATCGGCTGAAGTTTCGTGCGGGCGGAGAGACGGGCATGGGGGTGTTCGTCAACGATGTGATGCCGGAAGCGGCGGCGGAGATGTTGAGGGGCGTTCTCTGAGAAGCATGACGGTCCACAAGGACCTGGTGCCCGAGAACACGCATCCCCTCAATCTCCTGCGCGTGGCGAGCGAGGCGGAGGCGGCCGAGTACGCGGTTTCGCGGCCGCCTTTGTTCGAGGTCTACATGCGCATGGCGGAGGAGCTGGCGAAGCGCAGCACGTGCGCGCGCTTGCAGGTCGGGACCGTGATCACGGACAGCCGCCTGGAAAACGTGGTCGCGATCGGTTATAACGGGAACGCCCGCGGCTTCCCGAATCGGTGCGACGGCCCGCAGGCGGGCGCGTGCGGCTGCATCCATTCCGAGATGAACGCGCTGGTGAAGGCGCCGGGGCAGATGCGCGAAAAGGTGGCGTTCGTCACGGCGAGCCCGTGCGTCATGTGCGCCAAGCTCATGATCCAGGCCGACGTGGCGTACCTTTTCTACCGGCACAGCTACCGTGACCCCGCCGGGCTCGCGGTGCTCTCGGAGGGCGGCGTGCCGACGATCCCATACACGCGCTGGGCGGATGCCTGGCGTTAACAGCGAGCGGTTAGGTCCACCCTGACTCGGAGAATGAGATTTCTGCCATGGAACAGGTAAAGACACGCAGCGCAACGAGAGAGCAAGCGTCCGCGCAGTTCGGACGCTTCTTCCTGCCAGGCCCGACGGAGGTGCGTCCCGAGGTCCTGGGCGCGCAAGCCCAGCCGATGATCGGACACCGCGAGGATGAGATGCACGCGCTCGGCGCCGAGCTGCAGCACCGCCTGAAAGCGCTGTTTCGGACGGAGCGCTCGGTTTTCGTGGGGACGTGCTCGGCCACGGGATTCATGGAGGCGGCGATCCGCAACGGCGCTCGCCGCCGCGTGCTCGCGCTGGTGAACGGAGCGTTCAGCAAGCGATTCCATCAGATCGCGGCGGCGTGCGGCATGGAAGCCGACGCGCTCGAGGTGCCGTGGGGCCAGGCGCACGACCCGGCGGACGTAGAGCGGGCGCTGAAGGCGAAGCCGTACGATGCGGTGACCGTGGTTCACTCGGAGACGTCCACGGGCGTTCTGAATCCACTCGCCGAGATCGCCTGGGTGGTGCGGCCGTTCGACGACGTAATGCTGCTGGTCGACACCGTCTCGAGCCTGGCCGGCGCGCCGGTGCACACGGACGAGTGGCGCCTCGATTTCGTGCTCACCGGCTCGCAAAAAGCGCTGGCGCTGCCGCCGGGGCTCGCGCTGGGCGTGGCGTCCGCTCGACTCATGGAGCGCGCGGCCGGGTTGCCGAATCGCGGCGCCTACTTCGACCTCATCGAGCATCAGAAGTCGGTGGACAAGAACGAGCTGCCGAATACGCCCGCGATCTCACTGCTGTTCGCGCTCCATGCGCAACTGCGCGCGATCCTGGAGGGCGAGGGTCTGGCTCAGCGGTGGGAGCGTCACCGCCAGATGGCGGTTCTGGTGTGGAACTGGGTCGACTCGCTGTCATCGGGACGGGGTGTTCCACTCTCGATCCTGGCTCCGCCGGGGCATCGCTCGCCAACCGTAACCTGTATTCGTCTCCCCGAAGGCAGGACGGGGCCGCAGGTGGTTGCCGCGATGCGTGGGCGTGGCTACACGATCGGCGCCGGCTACGGCAAGCTGAAGAACGAGTGCATCCGTATCGGCCACATGGGCGACCACACAGCGGAGGAGGTCGAAGTGCTGCTGGAGGCGCTGGAGGAGGAGCTGGCGGGATGAGCACGATGCGGAGCGAGAACGGCGGTGGACGTGCCGGGAAAACCGGGGAGGAACGGTTCCGCGTGCTGGTTCCCGATGCGGTCTCCCGGTCGGGGCTGGCGCCGCTTCTGGAAGACGCGCGCTTCGATGTCGAGGTGGTGCCGAAGATCGCGCCGGACGAGCTGGCCAAGGCGGTCGAGTCGTGCGACGCGATCGTCGTGCGCAGCGGCGTCAAGGTCACGCGCGAGCTGCTGGCTCGTGCCCGGCGAGTGCGGGTCATCGGCCGTGCCGGCGTCGGCGTCGACAACATCGACGTGGATGCGGCGACCGAGCGGGGAATCGCCGTGCTCAACGCCCCAGCCGGCAATACGACGTCCGCGGCCGAGCTGACCTTCGCATTGATCCTGGGGATCGCCCGTAAGGTGGCGGCCGCGGACCGGTCGGTTCGCGAAGGGAAATGGGCGCGCTCGCAGTTCGCCGGTACCGAGCTGCACGGCAAGACGCTGGGTCTGATCGGAGCGGGTCGCATCGGCGGCGAGGTGGCGAAACGCGCGCGCGCGTTCGGCATGCGCGTGCTGGCCCACGATCCATACCTGTCCGCGGAGCGCGCCGAGGCGCTGGGGGTCGAGCGCGTGTCGCTCGCGGAGCTTCTCCCGGTCGCGGACTTCATCTCGCTGCACACGCCCCTGACCGCGGCGACGCGCAACCTGATCGGCGAAGCGCAGCTGGCCATGATGAAGCCTACAGCTTGCCTGATCAACGTCGCCCGGGGGGAGATCGTGGACGAGGGTGCGCTGACGCGGGCGCTCGAGAGCGGGAAGATCGCCGGGGCGGCGCTGGATGTGTTCTCGGTCGAGCCGTTACCGGCGGACAGTCCGCTGCGCGCGGCGCCGAACCTGCTGGTCACGCCGCACCTGGGAGCCTCGACCGCCGAGGCGCAAGAGAGCGTGGCTCTCGAGATTGCGCACGCCGTGCGCGCCGCGCTCCTCGAGGGCGACCTCACCCGCGCGGTGAACGCGCCGGCCATCGGCGGGGATGTTCTGCGCCGCCTGCGCCCCTTGCTCGATCTCGCCCGGCGCCTCGGGCGCCTGGCCTGCGTGCTGGCGGAGGGCCCCGTGCAAATCGTGGAGGTCGGCTACGCCGGAAGCGCGCCCGATCCGCTCAGGTCGCTTGCCGCCTCGGCGATGCAGGGTCTGCTCGCCGACGTCGTGGGAGTCGAGTCCGTGAACTTCGTCAACGCTCTGTATCTGGCCGAGGCGCACGGGATGCGCGTGGCGTGGTCGCAGCTACCGGCCCGCTCGGACTACGCGGAGTACCTCGAGGTGAAGGCGCAGACGGAGCACGGGAGCACGCGCGTGTCAGGAGCGCTGCTGGCCGACCGCTATGCCCGCGTCGTCCGCGTGGGCGAGTACCACGTGGACGTGGTTCCCGAGGGCACGCTGGTGATCCTGCGCAACCGCGATGTCCCCGGCGTGATCGGTCGAGTGGGGACGCTGCTGGGGTCGTTGGGCGTGAACATCGCCGAGTACCACCAGGCTCGGCTCAGCGCCGGCGGCGAGGCCTTGGCCGCGATCAGCGTGGACGGCGAGCTTCCGGCCGATGCGCTGCAGGCGCTGAGGAGGCTTCCCGAGATCGTGGACGCGAGACAGGTGGGGTTGGGGTAGCGGTGACCCGCTGATCCTCTACCTATTTGCCATTCCCGTCACTCAGCATTTGCGGCAGCGTGGTAGCGGCCACGATGTGTAGGCGGCAGGCTCCCCGCGGCAGCTCGACGACCACCTCATCGCCGATCGCCCGGTCGAGAAGGGCCCGGCCGATGGGAGACGCCACCGACATGTGCCCGGCGTCCAGGTCGATGTCATCACCGGCCACGAGTGTGTACGTCGTCTCCTCGCCCGAATCCACATCGCGAATCGTCACCCGCGATCCGAACCCCACGCGATCGTAGGGAATCGTTTCCAAATCGAGCTTGGACAGCTCGGCCAGCCTGTGCGTGAGGTGGCGGATCCGCACCTGCACGAAATGCTGGCGCTCCAGCGTCGAGCTGTAGTCCCCGCTCTCGCGCAGGTCTCCGTTCTCCATCGCGTGCCGGATCGCCTCCGGTATCGCCACGTTGATCTCGTGGGCGAGGCGCTCCAGCTCCGCGGAGATCTTGTCTCGGATTTCGTCGATCATGGAATTTGCTAGCGTGGCTGGGGCGGCAGGCGGTCCCAGTTCAAGGCGTTGTACTTCCGGAGAATGTCCAGCGTCTGCGCGATCGGCAGAGCTTCCGCCCGCTGTCCCCGGTGGCCCGTGACGGTCGTCGCCTTCAGGAGCGAATTGTAGATCGCCTCCTCGGTGGCCTCGACCGCGGCCTCGAACAGCGGCGATACGGCATC
>JACQVC010000083.1 GCA_016209995.1 Gemmatimonadota bacterium | reverse complement strand
GGACTTTCTGGCCCACATCGGGGCCGAACATACGAGGGACGGCTTCAGCGCGACAGTGAAGAACGGGCCCGCCAACGCGGCACAGTTCATGCCCCTCATCGTCTCAGAGTGTATGGGGGAGCTACACGTTAGCGAAGCGAGGGAGCCATGCTTCGTTCCATTCTCGTACCCCTGGACGGGTCCTGTTTCGGTGAGCACGCTCTGCCGTGGGCGGGCGCGCTGGCCCGGCGGAGCGGCGCCAAGGTCGAGCTGGTGCACGTCCATAAGCCGGTCGAGGTCACGCAGCTCGAATCGCTCACGCCGTACCAGTTCGAGGGCATCGCCATTGGCGAGTACGACGCCAAGGCGATGGCTCACGAGCAGGACTACCTCGCGGGGGTCGCGACCAGGCTGGAGGCGCGGGGTCTTTCCGTGACGACGGACGTTCTAGCAGGGCGGACCGCCGCGACGATCGAGGGGCTGGCAAGGGAGCGAGACACCGATCTCATCGTCATGAGCAGTCATGGCCGCACGGGCGTGAGTCGCGCCTGGCTCGGTAGCGTCGCGGACGGGCTGGTTCGCCATACGTCGACGCCCACGCTACTGGTGCGGTCGGGGGATGATCCTCCGGACTGGGAAACGGAGCCGCACGTCGAGCACATGCTCATCCCTCTGGACGGCTCGGAAACGTCGGAAGCGATTCTCGAGCCGGCGGCCCTGGTCGCCAGCCTCATGGCCAGCGAGGTCACGCTCCTTCACGTCGTGCCCACGCCGGCGGGTTACGGACGCGGCCAGCACCCGACGCTCACGGAATACGTGAAGAGGCAACGGACGTGGGCGAGCGACTATCTCGACCTGGTGGCCCGACGGCTGGCCGGAGAGACGCTACGCGTGCAGACACGGGTGCTCGATGCGAATGTGCCCGTGAAAGCGATTCTCGACACGGCGACCGAGGGTCCGACGGACCTCATCGCCATGGCCACGCACGGGTATGGGGGCTTCACACGGGCCGTGCTGGGCAGCGTTACGGACAAGATCCTGCGTGGCGTGACGAAGCCGATGTTGCTGCGGCGACCGCTGCACGAGTGAGCGGCTGCCCGCGAGCGCAGCTCAGGGGCGGCTGGCTCCGCCCGACGCAGACGGGAGCGTCAGCGCGACAGTGAGGCTTTCGCCTGGCGCTACGGTGATCTCGCGCCGCTGCTCCCCGAGCTTTGCATGCCACACTACCAGGGTGTATTTGCCGGGCGGCACGCCTGCGATCTCGAAGGAGCCATCGGCGCCCGTGACGGCGAAGTAGGGATGATCGAAAACGCGGACGGTGCCCTCCATCCACTCGTGGGCGTCGCACTTGACCGTGAGCACGCCGGGGAGCGTGAGCGCCCGCTGGTTCTCGATCTGCACACCCCGCACGGGGAGCGAGAGATTGGCCATGCTGCGCGGTCCGAGGCGAATGCGCACGTTGTGGAAGACGGGATCCTCGTTGCGAACCGTGAGCTTGGTTCCGGCGACGGCCGCGACGACCGGCGGATCGAACGCGCATCCGCGATTGGTGATCGTGAGGGGCTGGGAAGCCGCTCCTGAGTCCTTTGCTCCAGACGCCGCGGCTGCGGCCGGCGTGGCGCGGCGCGGCGCGCCATCCTGAGCGGCCAGGTCCAGGTACGCGATTGCGTACTGCACCCTGCCGTCCGCTACCACGACGGCCCGCGACGGCAGGGACTCGCCGCAGACCTCCTGATCCTTGGTAACGGTCAGCTTTCCGATCGCCGGTGCGGCGCCGGCAAGCGTCACGGTCCCTCGCACGCTGCCTGCCTGCGCGTGCGCCACCGCGGCGAAGATCAGCAGCAGGCCGAGGTTCAGGGCCGACGCTGCGACAACGCGCGAGATCGTCTTACGCATGGTCTCCTCCAGGACTGCGGATTTGGGTCAGCGGCCTCAGAAGTGCACGTGCAGCTCGACGCTCAACCGGTCCAGGTCCGTCGTCGCCTGCGGGATGTCCTCGAGCAGGGTGTAGAACGCGGACATCTGGAGGAACGGGAGCGGGAATGACTCGAGGCCGAACCGCATCCGCACTTTCTCGTTCTCCGGCACGGCCTGGCTTGGATCCAGGTATCCGTACGTCACCTTCAGGTTGAGGCCCTGGGTCGCCAGGAAATCGCCCTGGACGTAGGCGGCGAGCTGTTCGACGTCGGGCTGCGTGGCGAACGAGTCCACGACGCGGTCGAGCTCGCTCAGCACCGTGAAGCGGCCGAGATTGAAGGCCGCGAACCCTCCCGCCACATCCCGCTGGCCCCGCGGCCCGTCGTTCCGCGAGGCCGAGACGCCGAGTCGGAAGCGCGGGTAGATGAGCGCCGCGCTCCCGGTGAGCTGCTTCTCGCTCTTGTTCGCCCCTGCTCCCTGCGTTCCGTTGCTCAGCGCGAAGAAGAGTGAGAGCGGCCCCGGCTCGAGCCCGAGCTCGATGCCCTGGTCCGGCGTGTTGTAGCTGAAGCCGGTGCGCTCGCGAATGAACTCGGAGTTGTCCACGAGCCGCAGCCCGTAGGGGAGCAAGAACTTTCCGGCTTTCACGTATCCGGCGAAGGGGAGTCCGGCCACGAGCGCGAACGCTTCGCGTGCGGCGGCGCCGCCGGGGCCCATGGTCTCGTCCACGTAGAACGCGAGGACATCGGGGACGAGCCGGAGCTCGAGCTGGACGTTCGCTTCCGCGATCTCGACGGCGGTGCGCGGCGTGGACTCACTCACCGTTCCGGAAGCGGCCACCCGGAAGTTCGCGCTCATGGCGATGGCGTCGCCCAGCGAGCGCGGGCGGAACGCGCCCTGCCGCATGGCAAGCCGGGTCTGCGCGTAAATGCTCCCGAACGCGGTGCGGCCGCCGCCGCCCGTCCGGTTCACGTGGCACTGCGAGCAGCGCAGCCCCGTGCGCACGGACATATACGCTTCGGCCCGCAGCGTGGCGGGGAATACCGCGAGCGCCGCCAAGATCACCAACACGATCGGCGCCGCAAGTTGCGCCGTCCTCGCCGTGCAAGTCGATACGCGTGCACTCGGCCTCATGGCTGCTCCCTCAGTTCTGGGCGGCGCCGTCCTGAATCCAGCCACGGACGGCGGCGATCTGTTCGGCCGAGAGCGGGGCGAGCCCGAGCGGCATGCGCCCTCCCTGAATGGCGGGATGGCCCTCGATCTTCCACACCAGGTAGCTGGAATCCGGTTTTCCAGGGTTCACCCGCGGCAGGGCGGGCATCTGCGAGCTGCTTCTACTCACCAGGTTTCTCCACGCCTGCCCGGCGTCGAGGGCCAGGCCCAGCGGCGCGGCCTCGCCGGTGTGGCACGCGGTGCACATGGGCGTGAAGATGTTGGCCTGAAGCGAGCTTAGGGTCGGAGCCAGGGGCGGCCTCGATGCGGCCAGCGGGCTCCCGTACTCGTCCAGGCCGGTCCCGTCCCCCGCACAGCCGCACACGAGCAACGCGCCGAACGCCAGCGCCGAGGCCGCATAGCGCATCGATGTCATGGCCGGTCCTCCCGCGAGTCGAGGTCCGGATTCTCGCGGAAGAGGCGGTACAGCAGGCCGCGCGGCCGCTCGAGCGAGCGCACGTAGGACACGAGCGCCCAGATTCGCCGCTCGACCAGCCGCTCGATCGCCTCCGCCGGCATGTCGGCGAG
>JACQVC010000081.1 GCA_016209995.1 Gemmatimonadota bacterium | reverse complement strand
TCTCGCCGATCGCGCTGGAGAAGGAGCTGCGCTTCGCGATCCGCGAGGGCGGACGCACCGTGGGCGCGGGCGTCGTCACCGAGGTGATCGAATAGCGGATCAGAGGATCAGAGGGTCAGACCAGCCTGCCCAACCTATCCGTGGGTGGGAGGCGTGGTGGGCTCTGAACCTCTGAACCGGAAACCCTGATATAGCGAACGAAGGGAGACGCATGGCGAGCAGAATCCGAATCAGGCTGAAGGCGTTCGATCACTGGATCATCGACCAGACGGCCGGGGAGATCGTGCGGACGGCGCAGAAGACGGGGGCGGACGTGCGGGGTCCGATCCCACTGCCGACGAAGCGGAGCCTGTTCACGGTTCTGCGCTCGCCACACATCGACAAGAAGAGCCGGGAACAGTTCGAGCTAAAAGTTCACAAGCGGGTCATCGACATCGTGGACACGCGTCCACAGACGATCGATGCCCTGACGAAGCTGGATCTGCCCGCCGGGGTCGAGGTCGAAATCAAGGTGGATTAGTGGAGGCGAGCGGCGGGTCGGGGCTCTCCCTGAGGGACCCCGCTTCGCCGGGAGCGCGTGGGTAGGCAGCGGGGCGGAGGCTTCGCTGCGGAACGGGGGCCTTTGGATCCCCCGTTCCGAGGGTCCCTCAGGGAGAGCCCCGACCCGCCGCTCGAGGGGGAAGGGGTGCAAGCAAGACCACTACGCAACGGGGGCCTTTGGATCCCCCGTTCCGAGGGTCCCTCGGGGAGAGCCCCCGACCCGGCGCCTCGCAGAGGTGGCGCAGGACAACACATGAAGTGGTGGCGGGCACTAGAGGCGCGAGGAGTGTAGCGGAATGGCGGGGATCATTGGGAAGAAGATCGGTATGACCCGGGTCTTCGATAAGGATGGGCTCGCGGTTCCGGTGACCGTCCTCGAGGCGGGTCCGTGTCCGGTCGTCCGCGTCGTAGAGTGGCAGGGTGGACGCGGTGTGCAGCTCGGATTCGGCCGCAAGAAGGCGAGGCGGGCCACCCGCGCGGAGGTGGGGCATGCCCAGAAGTCGGGGTTGGAGGCAGCGCCCCAGGTCCTGCGTCAGTTTCGCCTGAAGTCTGACGAGCAGTTCGAGGTCGGCCAGCAGCTCACGGTCGAGCAGTTTTCGGCGGGTGATCGGGTCAAGGTGACCGGGACGTCGAAGGGACGAGGCTTCCAGGGCGTGATGAAGCGGCACGGCTTCCACGGTCGCCCGGGCTCGCACGGGAACCCGGAGCGCCGCAACCCCGGGACACAGGGCCCGGGCACCGATCCGTCGCGCGTGATCAAGGGAAAGAGGCTGCCGGGTCACATGGGCGATGCCCGCGTGACGGTGCGCAACCTGCAGGTGGTTCGCGTCGATTCGGGGCGGAACCTGCTCTTCGTCAAGGGAGCGGTGCCCGGGCCCCGCAACGGTTACGTCTACGTCACGAAGTGAAGATGTACAAAGCACGATACTACAAGGCGGACGGCAAGAAGGGGCGGGCGCGCCCGCTGCCGGACTGGCTGTTCGACGGGATCGTCAACGAAGCGGCGATGCATCGGGCCGTCGTTGCCTATCAGGCGAACCAGCGGCAGGGCACGGCTGCGGCGAAGAGCCGCGGTCAGGTGAGCGGGGGCGGCCGGAAACCCTGGCGCCAGAAGGGGACGGGGCGAGCCCGGCAGGGCACCATCCGTGCCCCGCAGTGGCCGGGTGGAGGGGTCGCGCATCCGCCGATGCCGCGAGACTGGCGGCAGCAGCTGCCGAAGAAGGTGCGTCAGCTTGCCCGCAGGTCGGCGTTCAACGCGCGCGCCGAGGCGGACCGGATCATCATCGTCGAGCCACTGGAGCTGGAGCAGCCCAAGACGAAGCGCATGATCGAGCTGATCGAGACGGTGGGCGCCGAGGATCGCGTCCTGCTTCTCACGGACGGGCACAAACCGCTGGTCTACCTGTCCGCTCGCAATCTACCGGACGTGGTGGTGCGGTCTTTCGGGGCCGAGTCGATCTACGATCTCTTGTGGGCCGGCACGGTGGTCATTGAGCGCCCGGCCCTGGAGAGAGCGGGGTCTGTGGCCGCGGAGGACGCGGAGGATTTGGCCCAGGATGAGAAGGGAGACGAGGGTGCGTGATCCACGCGAGGTGATGCTGCGGCCCCTCGTCACCGAGCGATCTACGGCGCAGATCGAGCGAGACAACGTCTACACGTTCATCGTGAACCCTGACGCTAACAAGGTCGAGATCGCGCGGGCCGTGGAACAACTCTGGGGCGTTCGCGTCCTGGCCGTGAACACGATGCGTTATCCGGGGAAGGCGCGGCGCGGGCATATGGGCTTGATGAGCCGGGGCGCCCGCGAGGTGGGCCGACGTCCGGCGTTCAAGAAAGCTCTGGTCAGGCTGGCGCAGGGCGACAAAATCGAGCTGTACGAGGTGGGCTAATGGGCCGCATCAAGAGCTTCAAGCCGACGACGCCGGGGACGCGCTTCCGCTCGGTCGTCGTGCGTGACGAGATCACGCGCAGCGAGCCGGAGCGCTCGCTGCTGGAGCCCCTGCGCAAGCAAGGGGGTCGGAATCATCACGGGCACATCACGGTTCGGCATCGGGGCGGCGGGCACCGCAGGAACTACCGCCGCATCGATTTCAAGCGGGACAAGATCGGGATCCCCGGGAAGGTAGCGGCGATCGAGTACGATCCGAACCGCACCGCGAACATCGCCCTGATCCACTATGTCGATGGTGAGAAGCGCTACGTCCTGCACGCGCGGGGCCTGAGCGTGGGTGACGTCATTACCTCGGGTCCGGAAGCCGACATCCGGCTGGGCAACGCGCTGCCGTTGGAAAGGATCCCGCTGGGCACCGTCGTGCACAACGTTGAGCTGAGGGCCGGCAAGGGCGGGCAGATGTCGCGCTCGGCCGGATCTGGCGTGCAGGTCGTGGCCAAGGAAGGTGACTACGTGACCCTGCGCTTGCCGTCGACCGAAGTCCGGCGAGTGCGCAAGGAGTGTATGGCTACGATCGGGCAGGTGGGCAACGCGGAGCACGAGCTCGAATCCATCGGGAAGGCGGGCGCCGCGCGCTGGCGAGGCCGCCGGCCGAAGGTCCGCGGCGTGGCCATGAACCCGGTCGACCACCCGCTGGGCGGTGGAGAGGGGAAGAGCTCGGGCGGACGTCCTCCCGTGACGCCGTGGGGGAAGCCGGAGGGCAAGAAGACGCGCAAGCCGAAGAAAGCGAGCAACAAGCTCGTCGTGAGTGGGCGCAGGCGAGGCAAGGCCACGCGTTAGGAGCAGATCATGCCGAGAAGTTTGAAGAAGGGACCCCATCTGGATGCGAAGCTCACGGAGAAGATCCGCAAGATGGGGAGTCGGGGCGAGAAGCGAGTGATCAAGACTTGGGCCCGTGCTTCCACCATCTCGCCCGAGTTCGTCGGACATACGCTGGCGGTGCACAACGGGAACAAGTTCATTCCCGTGTACATCACCGAGAACATGGTGGGTCACAAGCTTGGCGAGTTCGCGCCGACTCGCCTGTTTCGCGGGCACAGCGGCCGCATGGCGGCGGACCGTAAGGTGAAGGTCGAGGGGGAGGGTGGGGAGGCGTAGCGGGTGAGCGGGTCAGCGGATGGAGAGTCGAAGGCCCTGAGGGCTGACCCGACGAGCGTGTAAGCGAGGCTCGAGACGATGCAAGGAAGGGCGATAGCGAAGTACCTGCGTATGAGCCCCCGCAAGGCGAGGCTCGTCATCGATCTCATTCGTGGTAGAGCCGTGAACGAGGCCTACGCGGTACTGCAGTACTCGAAGCAGAAAGCGGCGGAGCCGATCGACAAGACCTTGCGCTCGGCCGTGGCGAACGCGCAGCAGAAGGCTTCGGCGCAAGGCGAGTTCTTCGATCTGGATGAGCTGGTCGTGCTCGAGGCGTATGTGAACGAGGGGCCGACGCTGAAGCGCTGGCGCGCCGCGGCGATGGGGCGGGCCGTGCCGATCCACAAGCGAACGAGCCACATCACCATCATCGTCGACACGCAGAAGAAGGAGGGTTGACCGCCGCATGGGCCAGAAGACGCATCCGATCGGATTCCGCCTCGGGATTCTGACGAACTGGAGATCGCGGTGGTACGCCGAGAAAGATTTCCCCAAGCTGCTGGCCGAAGACGAGACGATGCGCCGCTATCTGTTCAGGCGGCTGGCTCACGCGGCGATCTCGCGCGTCGAGATCGAGCGCAAGCCGCAGAAGATCGTCGTCACGGTGCACACGGCTCGCCCGGGCGTCGTCATTGGCAAGCGCGGTGCGGAGGTCGACAAGCTGCGTGACGAGCTGAAAGTTCTCACGCAGAGCGATGTGGCTGTGAACGTCGAAGAGATCAAGCGTCCGGAGGTCGACGGTAAGCTCGTGGCCGAGAACGTGGCTCACCAACTGCGCCAGCGAATCTCGTTCCGGCGGGCCATGAAGCGCGCCGTGCAGTCGGCGATGCGGGCCGGTGCGCAGGGGATCAAGGTACAGTGTGCGGGGCGGCTGGGCGGCGCCGAGATCGCGCGCAGGGAGGGCTATCACGAAGGGCGCGTACCGCTGCACACCCTGCGCGCCGATATCGATTACGCGCAGGCGACGGCCAAGACCACCTATGGACCCGTGGGCGTCAAAGTCTGGATCTTCCGCGGCGAGGTGACGGAGGATCGGCGCGGCAAGACGTACTCGACGGGGGTGTAGCCGAAGGAGACTGGTGGCATGCTAGCGCCGAAGAGAGTCAAGTACCGGAAGCGTCAGAAGGGTCGCATGCGGGGGAAGGCCACGCGCGGTAACAACGTGGCGTTCGGCGAGTACGGCCTGCAGAGCCTCGATGCCGCCTGGGTCTCGAACCGGCAGATCGAAGCGGCTCGCGTGGCGATGACTCGCCACATCAAGCGGGGTGGGAAGGTGTGGATCCGGATATTCCCGGACAAGCCGATCACGAAGAAGCCGGCCGAGACACGGATGGGTAAGGGCAAGGGGAACCCGGAGGGCTGGGTGGCCGTGGTGAAGCCGGGTCGCATCCTCTTCGAGCTCGAAGGCATCACGAAGGATGTTGCGGAGCGCGCCGCGAAGCTGGCGGCCGCGAAGTTGCCCGTGCGGACGCGGCTCGTCATCCGCGGCGAGTTCTTGGGAGGATAGGCGATGCGGCCGGAGGAGATCCGCGAGATGACGGACCAGGAGATGCAGGCCAAGCTCAAGGAGCTCAAGGAGGAGCTGTTCCGCCTTCGCTTCCGGAGCGCGACCATGGACGTGGAGAATCCCACACTGCTCCCGAAGCTCCGCCGCGATATCGCCCGCCTGAAGACGATCCTGCGGGAGCGGGAGCTGGCCGCGGGGAAGAAGTAGGGGAATCACGGATGAACGACGCGACGAAGCCGGTTGAAGCGCGGTCCAACGACCGCAAGATGCGCATAGGCACGGTGGTCAGCGATAAGCAGTCCAAGACCGTGGTGGTGGAGGTGCAGCGCCAGGTCGAGCACGCTGAGTACGGCAAGCGGATCACGCGCACGAAGAAGTACTACGCGCACGATGAGAAAAGGGAGTGTCACGTGGGCGACACCGTGCGCATCATTGAAACGCGCCCGCTATCGAAGCTGAAGCGCTGGCGCGTCGTGGAACTGATCGAGCGCGCGCGCTAACGGGGGTCCCCACGCAACGGAACGTTGCGTGGGGTAAGAGCTGAGTCATCGGGAGCGGCGTGCTGAACGGGTTCGGGTGGAGTCCAGGGTATGATTCAACAGGAATCGGTCATCAGGATTGCGGACAACACGGGCGCGAGACGCGCGCTCTGCATCCGCGTCTTGGGTGGGTCACGCCGCCGCTACGCGCGCATCGGGGACGTCATTGTGGTGACCGTCAAGGACGCGATCCCCGAGGGCTCGGTCCGCAAAGGTGAAGTGGCGAAGGCCGTCATCGTGCGCACGACCAAAGAGGTTCGCCGCAAAGACGGCTCGTACATCCGTTTCGACGACAACGCCGCCGTGCTGATCACGGATCAGGGCGAGCCTCGCGGCACGCGCATATTCGGCCCGGTGGGCCGTGAGCTTCGCGAGAAGAGATTCATGAAGATCGTCTCGCTGGCGCCGGAGGTCCTGTGAAGAGACGTGGAAACGCCGCAGCCAAGGGCCCCCGGCCAACCTACAACATCATGAAGGGCGATCGGGTCAAGGTGATCCGGGGCAACTATCGCGATTCAGAAGGTACGGTGCTCAGGGTCATCCCGGACCGCGCGCTCGTGGTCGTCGAGGGCGTGAACCAGCGCAAGCGGCACAGGCGGCCGACGCCGCAGGATCCGGAAGGCGGGATCATGACGTTCGAAGCTCCGATCCACATCTCGAACGTCATGCTCGTCGATGCGGGCAGCGGGAACGCGAGCCGCGTCAGAATGCGGGTCGAGGCCGATGGCACGAAAGAACGCATCGCGGTGAAGTCGGGCAATCCGATTCCCAAGCCGCGGTGACGTCAACGAGTTAGCGGGTTAGACCGCCCGACCCCTCCACGGATGGAGGCACGGGCGCCACGAGGATACGGATGGCAAAGCAGGCAGTGGAGAGGCAGAAAGCGCCGCCGCAGGTGGCTATGAAGAGGACCCGGCCGCGGCTGAAGAAGCATTACGAGGACCGCGTACGCCCGAAACTGATGCAGGATCTGCGGCTGGGGAACGTGCATGAGGTGCCGCGCCTCGAGAAGATCGTGCTCAACGTGGGCGTGGGCGCGGGCTCACGGGAGTCGAAGCTGCTGGACAGCATCGTGGCGGAGCTGCGCGTGATCGCGGGACAGCAGCCCGTGGTGACACGCGCTCGCAAGTCGATATCCAACTTTGCCCTGCGAGCCGGCATGCCCGTGGGTGTGAGTGTAACGCTGCGTCGCGACCGGATGTACGAGTTCCTGGATCGTCTGCTCAACGTCGTCGTGCCGCGTATTCGAGACTTCCGAGGCCTCCCGACTCGATCGTTCGATGGGCGGGGGAACTACACGTTTGGCCTCAAGGAGCAGCTGGTTTTCCCGGAAGTGGACTACGACCGCGTGCAGAAAGTCCACGGAATGGACATCACGGTGGTGACTACGACAGACAAGGACGACTTGGCTTTCTCGTTGCTCAAGGAGATGGGTTTCCCGTTTCGCGGAGAGACCCCGGTGGTCGTGAGCGGCATGGAGCTGAG
>JACQVC010000080.1 GCA_016209995.1 Gemmatimonadota bacterium | reverse complement strand
GTGGTCCCGGCCAGTAGGCGAGCTGGGCCAGACACGCCACTTCCGCAGCTCCCCAGACTAGTGCTCCCGAGCGGAAATACGGTAGCATTCGACCGCCGCTGCATTGCGCCTGGCTGCGTTGCGCCTCGTCAGAATAGCTCAAGGCTATTCCTCCTCGGCGCGCCTTGCCAGACACACGCATCGGCGGTCTCGATGCATTACCGTATTTCCGGTCGGGAGCACCAGCAACGCGGCGACGGGATCGAATGACCACCTCACCGTACCACCCGCAGCAGCCGCCTCAGTGGTCGAGTTCACGAATGCGACCGCAAGGGGACGACGGGGTCCTCGCGCAACCGGGGTCCCCACACAAACGACGTTTGCGTGGGATGAGGCGAACGCTGCGTGTGGTAGAACGACCCACATGATCGCAGGTCAGCGGGTCGTGGTGATCGTTCCTGCCCGGGACGAAGAGGCTTCGCTCCCCGGCATCGCGGCGCTGCTCCCCCGGGCGGCGGTCGACGAGCTGGTCGTAGCGGACAACGGCTCGCGCGACCAGACCGCGCGCGTGGCGTTCGCACTGGGCGCCACCGTAGTGACCGAGCCACGACGCGGATACGGTGGCGCGTGCCTGGCGGCCATTCGCCATCTGAGCCAGCGCACCGAGTCCCCTGACATCGTGGTGTTCATGGACGCCGACTGGAACGGGCAGCCGGCCGACGTTGACCGCCTCGTGATGCCCATCGTCGAGAAACGGGCGGATCTGGTGATCGGTGCGCGCACGCGGGAGGTGCCAACGGCCCGCGTGCCTCATGCGCGCAGTCGTGGCGGCGTGCCCTGGCACGCGCGCACGGGCAACCGGCTGGTGTTGGCGCTCGTAGGGGCCATCTTCGGCTTTCGTTTCCAGGACCTCGGACCCTTCCGCGCCATCCGCTTCTCCGCGCTGCTCGCGCTCGAGATGGACGATCGTGACTGGGGCTGGACACTGCAGATGCAGATTCGCGCGGCGAGTCGCGGCTTGCGCGTGCTCGAGGTGCCCGTGGCCCCGAACCGCAGAACGGCCGGGCGCTCCAAGATCTCCGGCAGCGTCAGTGGGTCGCTGCGGGCTGGCGCGAAGATGCTGTACACGATCGTTCGGGAGCGTGTTCTTGTTCGCCGTCGAGTTCATGAGCCGCGCATGCCCACGGCCGATCCGTGAATCAGAGATCGGAGATCAACACCAAAGTACGGCGCTGCCCTTGCCAAGCGCACGAGCCCCGGCAAAGGTTCGAGAGGTGGGGGCTGCGGCCGGCGTAACCGTTTGCCCGGGGTGCGGGGCGAGCATCGACGCGCGCAGTGAGAGCTGCGGCCGGTGCGGCGGGATGGTGCGCGCGTCGGCGGAGGATCTGCGCTCGTTCGCGGAGCTGGAGAAGGCGAAGGAGAGGCGGCGCAAGTCCGTCGCCGACCTGTTCTTTCTCGTGGGCTTGCTGGCGGGTGGTCCGATCCTCGTAGCGGGGCGAGGTCAGGCCGGTCTCTTCCTCGTGCTGGGTGGGGCGTTGGCTTCGCTGGGCCGGCGCTACACGGCGCTCTCGACCGCGGCGGCCGCGCTGATCGGGTTTCTGACCTCGGGCGTCGTGGCCGCCGTCATTGTGGAGCCCGGGACGGGTGTCGCGGAGAGCGCCGCGGGGGCCGAGGCCGAGCGGCTGGCGTATGCGCGCGAGCTGGCCACGCGCTATGAGCCGGACGGCGTGAGCGTCGAGGCGCGCGGTGCCGGCTCGATTACGATCTGGTTCCAGATTCCGGCCGTGGATTCCGTGTCGTGCGGCGCCATACCTCTGCCGCCGGAGCGTGACCGGCTGGATGCGTTGCGGTACGTGCGCGTGGTCGTGGCCGCGCGCGAAGAGACGGGTCGGTTGTGTACGTTTAGACCATAACGACCATGCCCAACCCGACCGAGGCTGCTGCGACCGTCAAGCGAACCGATTCGGTGTCCATCGAGGCGGTGCACGACCAGCTCGAGACGATGCTGGCCGGTGCGGCCGAGCTGCCGCTGGTCCTGCGCTTCGCCGAGATCTTTCTGCGCAAGGCGCCTCCCGAGCTGTTCCGCGAGCGCCCTCCGGATGTTCTGGCCCGCTTGACCCTCGGGACGTTCCGCTTCCTGGATCGGTGCCGACCCGATCGCGTGGACGTCGAGGTGTTCAACCCGGAGGACGCCACCGAGGGCTGGTCCGCCCCGGTCACGGTGATCCGCACGAACGTGAGCGAGCGACCGTTCATCATCGATACGATCCGGGAGTACCTCTACTCTCAGGATCTGCCGATCGAGCATCTGGTCTATCCGATGCTGCACGTGGGTCGCGATGCCACGGGGCGCGTGCAGGAGCTGCGTCCCGCGGCGGAGGGGCCCACGCGCGAGTCGCTGGTCCACTGCGAGATCGCCGTGGTCGAGGACGCGGCGGAGCGCCAGCGGCTGCAGGGCGAGATCGCTGCCTCTTTGCAAGACGGCGTGCGCGCCACGGACGACTTCGGCGCCATGATCGACGCGGTCAACGACACCGTGGCCTACCTGGCCGAGCTGGCGCCGCGACTGCCCGAGCGCGCGGGCGAGATCCGCGAGATCCAGGAGTTCCTGCGCTGGATCCGTGATCGCGGCATGGTCTTCCTCGGGTATCGGGCCTACCAGATCATCGACCACCCGCAGCTGGGACGCGCCATTGTCGTCGAGCCGGGCTCCGGTCTCGGCATCCTGCGCAACGAGGCCACGTCCAGCTACGCCGAGCCGGTGCCGCTCGACACGCTCGACCCGGGGCTGCGCTCGCTCATCGAGAGCGGGCCGCTGCTCATCATGAGCAAAACCAACGCCGTCGCGACCGTCCATCGCCGCGCCCGCATGGACTACGTCGGCGTGAAGAGGATCGATGAGAACGGCCGTGTGGCCGGCGAATTCCGCTTCCTCGGCCTGTTCACCTCCGCCGCGTACAGCG
>JACQVC010000092.1 GCA_016209995.1 Gemmatimonadota bacterium | reverse complement strand
CCGTCCGGCGACCAGACCGGGCCGGCCTCGACACGATCCGCGAGCTGGTCGGGTGCCGGGCCCGGAGCGTGGAACGTCGCGGTCCCCGAGGCTACGTCGACGGTGCGGATGAGGTGATAGCCTTCGCGGAAGCGCGTGTTGAGGCGCCGCAGGTCGGCCAGCGCGATCGTGGTCCCATCAGGCGACCAGGTGGGGCGGCCCACCGTGCTGCCTGCGGCCTGGTCGACGATTTTCCGCGAGCGGCCGGTCGCGACATCGTAGACCATGAGCGCCTGGTTCGTGCTGATGAACGCGAAGCTCCTCCCGTCAGGCGAGGGCACCGGCGTCACCACGTCCGTCTCCGGGATGTTCGAGACGCGCGTCACCTCGCCTGTCGCCACAGCAACCGCGTAAATGTCCGGAGAGCCGTCGCCGTGACGGTCCGAGGCGAAGTAGATGGATTGGCCGTCGCCTGACCACGTGGGATCCATGTCGACGAACGTGTCGTCCGTGAGCCGCACGGGGGCCTCGCCGATCGTCATGACCCACACGTCGTTCAGCGCGACGAACGCGATCCTGGCTCCGTCGGGCGAGAGCGCCGGGCCATGGAGACCGCGCACCGGGCGAGGCCCCATCTCGTCGAAGCGGTGATCCTTGGCCTGTCTGACCGGGCGCTGAACCGTCAGCGCGGCGCTGAAGGCGATATCGCTGGGGGCGCCGCCGTCGGCCGCGCGCGCGCGCAGCTTCCCGTCCGCCGTGTACAGGAACCGTCCGTCGCGTAGCCAGCGCACGGGGAAGGGGAAGACGTCTTCGCCGGTCGTGACGACCTTGTCGCCGACGACGAGGTCGCCAGCGTTGTTCAGGTAGGCGATTCCGTGTCCGTCGAGGAGCCATGCAGGAGCCTGTACGCTTCTCGCCGGCACGCTCGCGACCTCTTGGTGCTGTCCAGCGGCGTCCGTCGCGACGACCGAACGACCCTCCGCCCAGGCGAGCCGTGTTCCATCCGGCGACCATGCGGGCGAGTGCTCGTGGGTGGGCGCGTCGGTCCGGCGCTCGTACGTCCCGGTGCCGAGGTCGATGGTCCAGATGTCGTAGGATCCATCGCCGCCACGGTCCGACGAAAAAGCGATCTTGGCTCCGTCGGGCGACCAGGCAGGCTCACGATGGTCGTAGTGCCCGGTCGTGACTTGGGTCAGAGCCGAGCCATCGGGGGCCACGGTCCAGATCTGGTAGTTGCTCTCCGAATAGTTCTGGAACGCGATGCGCGAGCCATCGGGCGACCAGACGGGCCAGGTCGCTTCGACATCCCAGCCGGTCAGTCGCGTCGCTGCGCCGCCACCGATCGGCAAGCTCCACAGACTGCCCTGTAGCGCGAGCACAACGATCTCGCCGTCGGGCGAGGGTGCCGCCGCCATGTTCGTACCCTCGGTCAACGTGACGGTCACCTCTCGAGCAGGGACCTCGAGGGGGCCTCCAGAGACACGGTCGGACTCCGCACAGAACGTCGACGCACCGGTGGCGAACACTGCGAGCAGCGAGCGCGACCACCTGCCTCGTGGTGTCCGCATGAACCCTCCCCCCGTGTAGCGGGTGAGCGGATGAGCGGATTAGCGGGTGAGCGCGTTGGCGCGTGCGTGAGCGGGGCCTGATCGCCAATCGCTGATCGCTAATTGCTGAGCTCTGATCTCTCTCGGCTGACAGGTATAGCGGAGCGTATGCGCGCGTCAAGGCGCACGAGCGGCGGTGGGCTCCGTGGTCAAGCCGGCGCGGCAGCCACGGCAGCGGGTTCCGGCTCTACGGCGACGAAGCGAGCCCACGACACATGAGCGGTCGCGAACCGGGTGCTGTCAGTCTCGAGCTGAAGGAGCAGCTCGTTGGCCGTCCTGGCACGGCAGCGAAGTCGAGTCCCCTCGGTGATGCCCAGCTTCGAGCACAACCCCCTCACCTGATCGAAGTAAATGTTCTGGATTCGTACGCTCTCTCCAGGTGCGAGGTCCGCCAGGGAGCGGGTCAGGGTCGGTTGGTCTAGCGTTCGCATGGGCCTTCTCTCGTAGTGGGTTCGCAGCCTACCCAGGGGACGTGTCCTCGGGATCGGCTCGGCCGTGTCATTTCGGCAACGACCTCGGCGTCGTGCGCTCGCAAAGGCTATGCCACTACGCGATTCCGCGTCGTTAGCGGTCGATCGGCGTTGGCGAGCATTCGTGCGCGGGAAGGATTGCCGATGGGGTGGTGTGAGAGCCGGGAAACATTCCCCGCTTTTTCGCTCACGAAGATCGGGTGACAGCCTGCCTGCACGAAAACGACGGCGTGGTTAATTCGTTAGGCGGGTGCGCATTGTCACTGGCTTGGCTCCCTGCCGAAACGCCGCCGGAACGCGTCTTGCCCACTTGCACCGGGCAGCGAAACAGGCGTGGCGCTTGGTGGTCCCTGGTGGGGTCACTGCGCCACGTAACCTCCAAGCGCAAGCCGGCGGCGGGCTTCGAGAGCCGTCAGGCACACCAGGAACCCTCGGGGAAGGAGACTTCTGTGAGAGGAACGATAGTGTCGAACCCAATGAATTGGCTGGCCGTCACCCTGGTTGCCTGCGTGCCTGTGTTCTGGGGTTGTGCTCACGTCTCCGCCGATGATCTCGACCTGGAGCTGGCCCGGGTGCGCGAGGAGCTGCGGCAGGAGTTCCGCGGGGCGGACCGGCAGGTCGCGGAGGATCTCGGGACTCGTATGAGTCGGCTCGAGAGTCGACTCGAATCCGTAGCCAATGATTTGGAACGGCTGCGGGGAGATTTCGCTGTGACGGTCGAGCGCCTGGAAGCCGCGGTTCGGTTCCACGTGCCCGTTTACTTTGCGTTCGACGACGCGACGATCCGCGAGGACGATCGACCCGTGCTGGACCGCTTCGCGGCTGTCGTGGGCGAGCATTACTCGGATCTCACGATCACCGCTGAGGGCTTCGCGGATCCGGCGGGAACGGCGGAGTACAACCTGGATCTGGGAAATCGGCGTGCCGCGGCGGTGGTCGGCTACCTGGCCAGCCGTCCGGGCGTCGACCCGAGCCGACTGCGCGCCGTGAGCTACGGCGAGGATCCGACTCGACTCCTCGACCCGACAGCGTGGGGTCCGGGTGAGAGGGCCCTCATGAATCGGCGTGTTGTCCTCGTGATCGAGGGCGCAAGCGAGCGCGCCACGGTAGCCGAGAATGGACCGGATGCGCCCTGAAGAGTTGGGCCGCCTGGCTGCCCCGTACCGCACGCAAACGTTGGTTTGCGCGGGGAGCCCCGCCGGTACTGGGCTGGCGGCCCAGGAGGCAGTGACGCCGCGATTCCCGCAGCGCACTCGCCGAGAGGTGTTTGCGCTGGAGCTGGAGCTCGCGGAGATGGTCCTAGCAGTTGGATCGAGCCGCCGCACCGTCCTCACGGCCCGCCACGAGTCGGGCTAGCTCCCTCCACCCCGGGGAGGCCGGAGATCAATGGCCTTCAGGCGTTCGAGCTCTTGTCTCGTAGTTCGGAGATCGCCCTCGAGCCTTCCCACCCGCTGCCTGAGGGCCTCGATCTCCAATGCGGCAGCCTCACGTGAGGCTGCCATCTCGGTCGCTTTCTGCACGCGTTCTTTGAGCTCGATGGCCCTGGCGGCCAGCTCGAGCTCGAGTGCTTCCAGGACGCGGAGGAGCGGGACCATCGCACCCACCTGGCGCGCTTGCGAGCTCTGCGGGAACTCGGTTACGAGTCGCTCGAGAGTCCTCCGCGCGCGAGTGGCGTCGTAGACCGGGAGTGTCGGGTTGGCGAACAGGTGGCCGGCGCGCAACAAGGCGTCGGGCTCCTTCCACAGAGACGAATCTGCGTCGAATGCCCGCGCCGCCTCCACGTAGAGCTGAGCATCGAGGTAGCGGTCGAAGGGCCGGGCCGTGGCGCATGCCACGCTGAAGAGCGTCGCGGCCAGGACGATGGTGAGGGCGACCTTCGCGGAGGCCGCTTCCGCGCGTGCCGGTCGCGTGCCGGCAGCGCGTTCTGTGGGGCCGGCGCGCGAGCGATCTGCGGGGAGCAGCACCGAGAAGATGCTGCCTCCGGCGGGTTGGTCGCTGACCCAGATGCGGCCACCGTGCGAGCGCACGATCTCGCGGCAGAGGGCAAGGCCCAGCCCGACGCCGCCACGGTCCCTGCCAACCTTACCGGTGTGGGCCTGGTAGAAGCGCTCGAAGATCTTGTTTTTTTCCGCATCGGGGACGCCGGGGCCGGAGTCAGCCACCTCGATCAAGGCAAACCCGCTGGTCCCCGTGCCACGACCATCCTTGCCGTCCGGGCTCATATCGCCGGCCGCCTCGGAGAACGTGCGGGCTTCCACATGGACTATACCACCGTCGGGAGAATAGCGTATGGCGTTCTCGAGGAGGTTCTCCAGGACCTGACGGATGCGCTCGCGGTCGCACTCGAGGATCAAGGGCCGGTCCGGCAGCTCGGCCTTGAGACCGACTTCGCCGCCCATCCCGCGATGCTCGAACTGACTTACGGCCGTCGCGATCACCTCGTTCAAATCGCAGCTCTCGAAGTGGTACTCCAGCGCTCCCGCGTCGATGCGCGACAGGTCGAGGAGCTTGCCGATCATGTCGGCGAGGCGCCGGCCGCTGCGGGCGTTGTGCTCGAGCAGGCGGCGCTGCTTCTCGTTCAGGCTTCCCGGGATCCCGTCGAGTAGAAGCCGGTTCGCTTCCTGGATCGCCGAGAGCGGAGCCTTGAGGTCGTGGGAAACCTGCGATAGGAAGTCGCGCTTCGCTCGATCCAGCTCCTGGAGTCGGGCGGTCATCACGTTGAAGTCGCGGGCCAGCTCGGCGAACTCATCATCGCGCTGCGCTTCGAGGCGGTACTCGAAATCGCCTCCGGCCACGACCCGCGTTCCGCGTCGCAGGCGCGCCAGCGCCCCGGTGATGGAGCGAACCACCAGCCCGAATACGACGAGGCTCAGCGCGAGCGCTCCGAGCACCGCCGCGAAGGAGATGCGCTGGGCTTGCTGCGCCGCACGGATCGACTCCCGCACCTCGTCCTCCATGCTGCGCTGTGAGGCCCAGTACACGTTTTGCGTCCGCCGGCGCAGACCGTCGACGGCCGAGTCGAGCGCGGCGGCAAAGTCGGTGGAGTCGCCGCGAGCCGCCACCTCGACCGCGATGAGGTCGTCCAGCGTGAGGCTGGGGTGGAAACCTTGCCCCCACTCCAGCGCCAGACTGTCCAGCTCGGCTTCTTCTTCACCGGACAGAGCGAGCGACCGCAGGTCCGCGAGCGCGCGATCGAAGCCGCGGCGAGCCTGGTGGAAGCGCGCGGCGTAGCCCGTGTCCCCTGTGACCCAGTACTTGCTCCCGTTCTCGACCATCTCGTCGAGACGCGTGAGCTGCTCGCTGGTTCTGAGAGAAAGGCGGAGGATGAGGGACGAGAGCGTTTGGTTCGCGTCTACAACCCGGTGAACCGTGCCCACCTGGTAGAGGAGCGCAGCCGTGAGCCCAGCGAGGAGGAGGCCGTAGCCGGTCGCGAGCTTGGTCGCC
Source organism: Gemmatimonadota bacterium (assembly GCA_016209995.1). GTDB lineage: Bacteria > Gemmatimonadota > Gemmatimonadetes > Longimicrobiales > Gaopeijiaceae > JACQVC01. The sequence goes on along the minus strand of JACQVC010000092.1, from coordinate 727 downwards.
ACACGCATGGCATCCTACTTACCCTTCCAGGCCTTCAGCTTGTTCCGAATGGTCTTCACGTCCAGATCGAGACGCCGCGCGGCCTCGGCCTTGTTGTGACCAACCTCCTCGAGCGTCTTGAGGATGAGTCGCTTTTCCGCTTCCGCCGCGGTGATCCCGACCGGCAGCACGACCCTGGGGTCGCCTGGTCCCCCCGGCCCCTCCTCGCCTGTCAGGTAGGGCGGCAGGTGCGTGGGCTCGATCCAGCCCTCTCCAGCCAGGATAACCGCACGCTCGATCACATTGCGCAGCTCGCGGACGTTGCCCGGCCAGGCGTATGCGCTCATCCGCTCCAGCACGCTCTCCTTGACACCCTCGACCGACGTCCCGTGCTTCTCGTTGAAGTGGCGGATGAAGTGCTGGGTCAGAAGCGGGAGATCCTCCGGTCGCTGCCGCAGCGGAGGCAGGGTCACGCTGAATACGCTCAGACGATAGAACAGATCCTCGCGCAAACGTCCTTGCTCGATTGAGCGCATCGGATCCTGATTCGTGGCGGCCAGCACGCGCACGTTCAGCTCGATCTCTTGTGACCTCCCCAACCTGCGGATTCTGCGATCCTCGAGGACTCGGAGGAGCTTCGGCTGGAGCGCGACGGGCATCTCCGCGATCTCGTCGAGCAGCAGGGTTCCGCGCTGCGCCAGCTCGAAGCATCCGGGCCGCGAGGCCGTGGCTCCGGTGAACGCACCCT
>JACQVC010000082.1 GCA_016209995.1 Gemmatimonadota bacterium | reverse complement strand
GACGTTGACATCGCGGGGCAAAGCTTCTACCTTGAAGGAGACATGGTCTACGTCCAGATTCCTGAAGAGCACGACGCCAGGGGCTTCCTCGTGTTGGCGAAGAGTGGGTTGCCTGTCAGGTGCCTGCCCGACAACGTGTATGGAGTGGACCCGGCCCATCTCAAGGTGCTCAAGCGGAACAAGATCTGTTTCAAGCGACTGCTCGCCAAGAACGTACGCTTGCCCAGGTCTCCCCTCGCCGCATGACAAGGTACGAGATCTACCTGCAATACCTCAAGGCTTCGTTGAAGCAACTCGACATCCTGATCACCGCGCAGACGATTCGCACGATTTGACCGGCGGACCTGAATGCGGCGGTCACGCGCGCGGACGGATCGCATCGGCTTCATCCAGCAGCAGAAGACCCAGTTGGCCGACCTGCAGCGCCAGCGCGCCCAGTCATCCGAGAAGCTCGGCCCGCGCCAGCGGGCGTCGAGTTCGGTGCGGGCGACCGTGTCGAGCAGGACCACGGGACTCCAGCGTTTCTGCGTCGCCCGGGCGACAAGATCGTTGAGATCGGTGGCCGTCTGCGTGAGGCGCAGCTGCCGGAGCTGCTCCGGCTGCAAGACAGCGATCGGCACCCGGCTCAAGCGGAGCGGCATGCACTGGACCGTCGCCGGAGCCGACGCGATTATCGCCCTGCGCTGCTGCAAGCTCAGTGGGCGCTTCGAGGACTTCTGGGAACGCAGGTCAGAGGCGGGAAGCCGGACCGCAGCGTGAGCTCATCTCACAAATCTGACGTGCGCCCGCGTTGTTGGCGTCGGTCTGGGCGCTCTTCAAACGCCCCGGTCCAGACCAGCTGCCAGAGATCGGTCGCCGGTCGCGGCCGGATCGTCCGCAGCTCAAGGCCGTGGGTCAGTGGTTGGCGGCTGGTTCGGGACCGATCCCTCTACCCATGCAGGGGGAGAAGGCCAGGGTGAGGGGGGCCTCTCCTCCACGGAAAGGGGGCTGTGACCGTTCAGCGCGCGGACTTTCGTCCTGCTCCCCGCCGCCGCGCGGGCGCGCGTACGAAGCGTTCGTCGAGCAACCGCAGGCCCCGCTCGGGGCTGCCGCGCGCCGAACGCGCGCGAAACCGCGTCTCCGCGTCGAACTGCGCGAGCGCGACGCTGGCCCATTCTTCGACGAGCTTGTTCAGGCTGACGCCATGGCGCTCGGCCAGGAGACGCAGCCGTGCGTGCTTGGCTTCAGGCAGTCGAATCGTCATCGTGACCATGTGTCCGTCTCCATCGGGCCATGAAAGCCGCCGGCGTCTCCGCGGCCAGGCCCGGGAAGCGCAACTCACCACCTCGCAGATCGCGGACGTTCTCGGTGACAATCGTGCCAGCCATTCCGGCGACCGCGAGCTCGATCAGGTGGTTGTCCCCCTCATCAGGAAGGTTGGGGCGCCAGAGGAAGAACACCGGCACCCATTCGCAGACGTTCAGCCAGGCGTCCAGCAGGTCGTCGCGCTCCTGCCCGGTCAGCGGCGAGTCTGCGAAGAGTTCGGTCCGGCTCATGACGTCTTCGAGTTCCATGAAGAGCTTGTCGCCGACGATCGGCTGACAGCAACGCGTCAGACCCAGGCGAAGAACGGCCCGAGCGGGCCCGCCTGCGCGCTTGAGGGCCGCAACGAACACGCTCGTGTCGAGGACAATCCGCTCGACCACGTGGCTTCATGATAGCACGGGTGCTGTCAGCCGTACGGATACCATGCCGCATGCCCGAGATGGTGAAGCCGCGCCTCGGCCATCGAGCTGACCGAGGCGCGGCTCAAGGGCGAGATTGCCAAGGTGGTGGAGTCGCAGCACATTCATGCCCCGCGTTTTCGCCTCGCGATGTCGAGCAGCTCGGTGCCGGGGAGCCCCCGCATCACGGCAGCGGCACCTCCTTCTACACGGTCAGGTTCGGCACAGAGTCACGCCTAAGTCGCGGGCCGAGGCCGTCGCCGAGCCGTTCGATGTCCCGCTGCCTCAGCCATTGAGAAGGCCCACGCACCACAGATGCCTGCGGTGCGAGTCGGCCAACATCCATCGATCGCACCCCCGGTCGTGGGCCGAGCGCATCAAGAAAGAATGGAGCCACCACCGGCCGTACCGCTGCCACGATTGCGACTGGCGCGGCTGGCTCGTCCCGTTGACCGAGGTCCAGGTCGAGGGACTCGCCGACGCCGGTGAGCAAGTCGTTGACCTGACCCCAATCGATGCGGCCGTGCGCGGCCAGACGAAACCCACCCGCCCGGCCTTCTCTCCGCGAACCCTGCGCTGAGTTCAGCGGTAGTTGTTTACTTCGGGTCCTTGCGAGTCTGAATGACGATGGGGCGGAGATCAGCCGGACTATTTCCCCTCTCGGTCCCTCTGCTGCTGGCCTGGGGCGCTTTCGCATTCGGAGCGGAGTACTCGTGAGCGTACGCGCCGTTGCTAGTTTGGGCGGTGACGGTTGGTCTGCTCGGGTGGCTCACGGCGCCTGCGGAACGGTTCCCTTCCCGCGCGCTAGTGATGGCGCTGGCGTTGGTGTTCATGGCGGGGATGCTTCAACTGCGGTGGCGCCACGCTCGCTGTCGCGCCTCCCTCTCCCCGTCCGCCTGCATCGTCGCCTTCGCGTAGAGCTGCCAAGCCGTCCTCCGATGTCTCATCCAAGACTTCCCGCTGGCGGGAACTGGGTTGAACACCTACGGCATTGCGATGCTGCACTACCAGCCGGTGCCGGGCGGCGAACTGTACATCGAAGCGCACAACGACTATCTGCAGCTCGCCGCCGAGGGCGGGCTGTTACTCGGCGTGCCGATCCTCCTTGCCGCCGTCCTGTTTGTCAGGGAGGTCTGGCGCCGTTTCCGCGAAGCGGCCGATGACTCCCGCACATACTGGCTCCGAGCGGGGGCCGTCACCGGGCTGTGCGCGATCGCCTTTCAAGAGCTCTTCGACTTCACCCTCCAGATGCCTGGCGCCGCGGCGCTCTTCGTCGTGCTCGTCGCGATCGCCATCCATCGTCCTTCCCACGGCGCGCACGACTCCTCGGTCTTGGTCCGGGGCCCCTCGCACCCCAGCGCGGCTGCCGCGCCGGGGACCCCGCCCTCGCACCCCAGCGCGGCTGCCGCGCCGGGGACCCGCCCTGCCCCCAGCGCGGCTGCGTTTATGTGCTGGCCGACGAGCTTTCCAAGGTAGGACGCTCGCACGGGGTCGAGGCGAAGCTAATCGCGGCAGTGGGCGAATGGTCTCGCCCGTGTGACCATCGCGGAAATCCTGCATGGGGGTCTGCACGTGGGAACGGAACTTCAGCGGCGTGTGTTTACCGTTCACGAATTCCACCGGATGGCTGAGACGGGGATCCTGCGCGAGAACGACCGAGTCGAGCTGGTCGGAGGTGAGATCACCACAATGACGCCCATTGACACGAGACACGCTGCGTGTGTCGGCCGTCTCACGATGGGGCTTTCCCGGCTGCCCGGTCGTCAGATTGTCTGGGTGCACAACCCTGTGCGGCTCGACGAACATTCGGAGCTCCAACCCGACGTGGCCTTGCTCAAGCCGCGCGCGGACTTTTTTGCAGACGCTCACCCCGGGCCCGCCGACATCGTCCTGATCGTTGAAGTCGTGGATACAACGGCCAGATACGACCGAGAGGTGAAGCTGCCAATCTACGCACGGGCGGAGGTCCCCGAAGTCTGGGTCATCGATCTCCCCAACGACCGGATTGAAATCTACACGCGTCCCTCGCCCCAAGGCTATGGCGGTCTGCAGCAGGTCCAACGAAACGATCGCGTGCCTTCAACCGTACTTCCCGAGATCGAATTTTTCGCCGACGATATCCTCGGCCGCCGCCGGTAAAGACTCCAAAACGACCTCGAATTCCGTGGCGGTGAGACGTGGTTAGCGCGCCTCAGGGCGCCGCGGTATGCTTGGGAAGCGGCAGCACCGCTGGATTGTCAGGGAGGTTGTTGGATGCAGATTCAAGTTGTGACCGAAGAGGGACGCGAAGTGGTCGACCCCTTCTTGCTTCGGCTGGGCGAGTGGACTGAGGACCGCTACTGGGCCGAGGCGCCAGAAGATCGCCTGTGGGAATTTCAGGATGGGGAGCTCATCGTGCATTCGCCAGCCACGCCGGGGCACCAGCGGGTTGTCGGTTTCCTGACGTTCTTGCTGAGAGGCTTCGTCGAGGAGCGCAGCCTTGGGGAGGTGTTCAACGGACCGGCCGTCCTGAGGCTCCGTCCCGGGGCCAACAAGGAACCGGACCTCTTTTTCCTGCGCCACGATCACGGCGACCGAGTGGGACCGGCTCGCGTAGATGGCCCAGCGGATTTCGTGATCGAGGTGACGTCACCAGGGACCCGCAGCTACGATCTCGGCGAGAAAGCCCAGGTGTACCGGGACGCCGGCGTGGCCGAGTACTGGGCGGTTGACACGGAGCGGCGCGAGGTCGCCGTGCACCGGGCGGGTGAGTCCGAGTACCGGGTCGCGGTGCTACCTGCCGGCCGTCTGGAATCCACCGCCGTGCGAGGGTTCTGGATCGAGGTCGGGTGGCTCTGGCAGAAGCCGTTGCCCTCCGGACCCGTCTGCCTGCGCGAGGTCCTCGGTCAAAGCCTCGCATAGCGTGCGCCGGATGCCGGCCGCTGGCCGGGCAGGGCGAAGCGTTGGCGCGCTGTCGGTGTTCGACTACGGGCGCAAGATGACAGTCAGGAGGACTCTCGACGTTGCTTGGGGTCCATGCTCCATTACCAGACCGTCGAACCGGCCACGCACTTCGCCCAGGCACACAATGACTATCTGCAGGGCGTTCAGCTATGATTCGCTCATGACTCTCCTCGGCAGACTGTCGGCCCTGTGCGAACGGCAGGACCTCGACGCGCTTTACGTCTTTGGGAGTCGTGCGGCCGAAGTGGCCGCGTTCGTGCGAGGGCAAGGCGCCCTTGATCCGGCGAGTGGCGCCGATGTCGACCTGGGTGCTCTTCCACGCCCGCATCGCCGGCTGGACGTTCACGACCGCGTCCAGCTGACGAGCGAGCTCGAGGAGCTCCTCGGCGTCCCTCGCGTAGACCTGGTCCTTCTGCCACAGGTGGGACCGTATCTGGCCCTCGACGTCGTGTCGGGCGAGCTGCTCGTGAGCGCGGATCCCGTTCGCGAGTCGGAGTACGAGCTGTACGTCCTGCGCCGGGCCGGGGACCTCGCATTCTACGAGCGAGAGCGCCGCCAGCAGCTTCTGGCAGGTCTCACCCCGTGACGCCCGGTGGCATCAAGGAGAAGGTCGTCGCCGACAGAGTGCGTTGGATTGACGACATGCTGCGGGGAAT
>JACQVC010000078.1 GCA_016209995.1 Gemmatimonadota bacterium | reverse complement strand
TCTCCCTCGAGGAGGAGGTGGCCGGTGATCTGAGGGTGGGCATCGGAGACCGCATCACCTGGGACGTGCAGGGTGTGCCAGTCGAGTCCGAGGTAACGAGCATCCGGCGAGTGGACTGGGCGCAGTTCGAGCCCAACTTCTTCGTGGTCTTCCAGCCCGGAGCCCTGGAGAAGGCGCCCCAGAGCTTCGTAGCGCTGGCGCGCGTGTCGGACGCCGAAGAACGCGCGACGATTCAGACGCAGATCGTGCGGCGGTACCCGAACGTAGCGGTCCTGGATCTGGGCCTCGTGCAGGAGGCGCTGGACCGTGTTCTCAGCAAGGTGGCGCTGGCCATCCGGTTCATGGCGCTGTTCAGCGTGGGCGCCGGGATCATCGTGCTGATGGGGGCGATCCGCGTATCGCAGCTCCAGCGCATGCGGGAAAGCGCGCTGCTGCGCACGCTGGGCGCCACGGCCGCTCAGGTCCGGGCCGTGCTGCTCACCGAGTTCGCCGTACTGGGCGCGCTGTCCGGCGTCACGGGCATCGTGTGCGCGGGCTTCGCGGGCTGGCTACTGGTCGCCTTCTTCTTCGAGCTTCCCTTCGAGCTGCCGGTCGTCGCGCTGGCCGCTCCGGCAGCTGCGGTGACCCTGCTCACCATGGTGGTCGGAGTCGTGGGCAGCCGCCGCGTCGTGCGGCGCACACCGCTCGAGATTCTCCGCGAGACGGCCGAATAGCGAACTGCTAGGAAGGCCAAACACCGTTTCGGTATTTCGCCTTCTTCTTCACGCTCCGCGAGACGCGAAGCGTACCAGCCGGTCGCTCGCTTCCTCGAGCGTTTCCGCACGTTTGCAGAACGCGAAGCGCACGAGCGAGCGGCCCCGGCCCTTGTCGTGGAAGAAGCTGGAGCCAGGGACGGGAGCGACGCGTGCCTCCCGAGCTAGTAGTCGTGAGAACTCCTGGTCGTCGAGGTCGCTCAGCGCCGAGAAATCCGCCAGAATGTAGTAGGCGCCTTCAGGACACGTGCACTTGAACCCCGCGGCCACGAGCGCTGGGAAGAGAGCATCTCGCCGCCTACGGTAGCCGCTGGCCAGATCCTGATAGTAATCGTCTCCCAGGATCTGGAGCCCGGCCGCGCAAGCCTCCTGGAGCGGCGCGGGCGCGCCGACGGTCAGAAAGTCGTGGACTTTGCGGATCGCATCCGTGACGTCGGGCGGCGCCACGATCGTACCGACTCGCCAGCCGGTGACGCTGAACGTCTTGGAGAAGCCGCTGATGGTAATCGTGCGGTCGCGCATCCCCTCGAGCGGGGCCATCGGGATGTGCTCGCCCTGGTAATCGATGTGCTCGTAGCTCTCGTCGGTGACGGCGAAGATGTCGGGGTCGCGGCATACGGAGGCGATCGCCTCCAGCTCGTCGCGGCTGAAGACGCGGCCACTAGGGTTGTTCGGTGTGTTCACGACGATGGCGCGCGTGCGTGGTGAGAGGGCGGCCCGCAACTCGTCCGGGTTCACGCGGTACTCGGGCGGCTCTAGGGGAACCATCACCGGGCGAGCGGCGCACAAGACGGCGTCCGGCCCGTAGTTCTCGTAGAACGGCTCGAAGATCAGGACCTCATCGCCGGGATCCACGATCGCGAGCAGTGCCGCCGCCATCGCCTCGGTGGCGCCACAGGTGACGACGATCTCTTCTTCCGGATTGACCTCCATCCCGTAGAACTCGAGGTACTTCGCGGCCAGCGCCCGGCGCAGCCGAGGCGTGCCCCAGGTGATCGCGTATTGATTGATGTCCTGATGGATGGCGGCGGCCGCAGCCTCCTTCAGAACGTCCGGGCAGGGAAAGTCCGGGAAGCCCTGAGCCAGGTTGATCGCATCGTGCTGCGCGGCGACCCGCGTCATCTCCCGGATGACGGACTCCGTGAACGTGTGCGTGCGTGCGGCGGTGCGGTACGCGGTCATGCGTTTTTGAATCCTCAAAGCCGGCGTTGTGGTTGATCTGGATTCCCATCGTGAAGCCGTCACGGTACGGCCGCAGAAGCGGAGCCGCAACGCGTCTGCCCTACCCGCAGTCTGCCTTTCGCCGGTCCGCCAGCCCCACTAAGCTGAAAGAGCCATGCAGCAGCCCCTCCTTTTCCTGAGTGTTCCCCGCTCCGGGTCCGTAAGCCCGTGAGTGACGCGAACATCCGGGGGGCGGGTCCGCCCTTTTCCGCGACGTCGCCCGAGCCGAAGTCGGCCACGCTGCCGGCTGAGCTGCGGGAGTTCCTCGTCGAGCTGGGCATCGCGCTGCAGAAGCACGGGATCTACCCGCGTGGCCATCCCTCATTGATCCCCGCCGCGGAGGGAATCGTGACGCGGCTCAAGTCGCTGCTGGGCGAGCGAGCCGAGCTGTCGATCGGGGTGGGGCGGTATCAGCTCGTGCTGGAGGGCGTAGCGACGGACGCGAAACACCCGATGCTGCGCGAGCTGGCGGGCCGGTTACACCGTCACCTCCTGGGCGCCGTCTCGTTGCGGCGAGGTCTGGAGGCGGAAGAGCTGGCCCAGGTGCTACGGTTTTTGGCGGCGGGTGGAGATCCTCCGGGCGAGCCGGTGGGGCTCTTGCCGTGGGAGCGCCTGAACCCTTGGCCGCACGTGCGGTTGCATCCGGTCACGTACGAGCGGTTGGACCTGATCGAGGGTAAGCCCGGGGCAGGGGCTGGCGGCGGCGCCTCGCGGGCCGCACAGCTCTGGCTCGACCTGGCGCGAGCGGCCATGGCCAGGCGCGACACCGATGAGAGCCCTCCCGACTCGGAGCGCGTGGCGCAGGCCATCAATGAGCACCCGGCCGCCACGGCGTACGACCAGGCCGTGATTGCGAATCTGCTGCAGATCGCGGAGACGCTGAAGGCCGCTCAGGGCGCCGATGCTGTCGCGTTGCGCGGCCGTGTCAGCCAGCTGGTGACCAAGCTCAAGCCCGAGACGCTGACGCGGCTGCTCGACATGGGCGGCGACCGCACGCAGCGCCGGAAGTTCCTGTTGGACTCCACAGAAGGTCTGGGCGTGGATGCGGTGCTCCGGCTGGTAGACGCGGCGGCCGTGTCTTCGCGCCAAACGATCTCGGATTCGCTGCTGCGGCTCCTGTCCAAGTTGGCCGTGCAGGCCGATCGTGGCGCGGCCGCGGCGCGCGTCGTGGCCGATACGGCGGTGCGCACCCAGGTCACGCGGTTGATCGAGAACTGGACGCTCGACGATCCCAACCCGGAAGCGTACAGCGCCGGTCTCGCGGCGCTGTCCCGATCGGCGCGGGCCGATGGGGACAAGGCGCTGCGGGGTCCGCTGGCGAGTC
>JACQVC010000077.1 GCA_016209995.1 Gemmatimonadota bacterium | reverse complement strand
CCTCGGGAATCACATCGATGTCGTCGAGCAGGAACTCCCCGAACCATACCCACCCGCCTCGCCGGAGCCAGATCTGTCCGTCGAGGACCAGGTTCGCCGTCATCTTGCCCGGGGCCGCGCTGTTGTCGAAGAAGATCAGCTCGAACGGAGCGAGGTTGCGCAGGCCGGGTCCGCCGTTCGTCAGCGCGTAGACCCTGGCCTCACTGATCCGGATTGCGAAGTCCTCGACCTGGTAGGTAAGGGCATTGGCGACCACGTAACGGTCCTGGTCCCCCGCCGGGTCGAGCTCTCCGAGCAGGAAGCGTGTGCTCAGCCGGCCGCGGCCCAGCTCGAACCCAATGTGCGGGTAGCTAGTCGCGCGACCCGACAACATGAGCCCGGCGGCACCAATGGGCGCCCAGTTCCTGCGGGTGCGTCCTACGAAGAGCGAGCCGCGTGAGAAGTCTGCCGAGAGATAGGCGGTATCGGTGCGGTTGAGCACCACGACGCCGCCGGGATCGCGACCGTCGGGATCCGCCAGCCGGCTATCTTCGTGGTAGAGATCGTGGAACAGCCGCATTTCCACCGCGAAGCGGTCGGTCTCGCCCCAGACGCCGACCGCGTAGTACGGCCACGTTCGGTTGGCCAGGCGACCGGGTTCATCATCCCGCAACGGGAGGAGCGGGTCGAGCCGCCGGCTCGAGGAGCCCGTGACGCCCACGACGGCCTGGAGGCCCCAGAGGACGGAATCCCTCCCGGCCAAGCGGTCCAGCTCGGGCTGCAGCTCCTCGCTGAGCAGCCGGATCCAATGCGCCAACGGCTCGGGCACGGCCCCGGGATCGAGATCGCGCAGCCCCTCGGCCAAGTCCGCGCGGCGGTACGGCTGAGTCAGGGGATCCAGGTTCGCCAGGAATCCACGGTTGCGCAGACCGGCGATCGCCTCGTAGGCCCAGCCATCCAGGGAAAGGAACCGTGAGCCCTGGGGCCGGTGCTGCGCCACCAAGTCGGATGCCAGGACCAGGACTCCCGCCCAGGCGGCGAGGATCACGGTTGAGTGGCGGAGTCGGCTTACTCTCACGAGCTGGCGTCCATTAAGGTAATGACGAGCGAACTACCGTTTCACGCGGAGAACGCGGAGAAACGTGGAGAACTACTACTTCAAAATGTTTTTGAATCTCTCCGCGGCTCCGAATCTATCTGCCCGTACCTCTGCGTCCTCCGCGGCTCCGGTGCGTCAGGCCAAGCCTGACCTCTCTTGTGACCTGAGAGGAGGTCACCATGTGAAATGCCTGGGAGACATGTAGCCGAACAGGCGGCGGCGGTGGGTAACCCCGACGCCGGAGCCCTGCAAGGCGTACGGTGCGAGCCGTAGCGAAAGCGAACCGATTCGGCCTCGAAACGCAACTTGGGAGTGGTCAGCCTTCCGGAGATGGTGAAGCCAGTACGGGCGGTGAAGACACAGGCGAGTGCAGCCGTCCGGCTCCCCGGGGTGGTTGTGGGCGGCGCGTGCCGAGAGAGGGGTCCAGGAACCTGAGAGATCCGGCGTGCGGGGGTCGTGCCCCGAGGTGAGATCGGGAATCCATAACCGGTCGAACTGCACGGCCGGAAGTCGGAGGGGGCGGTAGTAGCGAGGAGGCGGCGTAATGGCCGCGGAGCGAAGAGCCCCTGCCGACAGGATGCGGAGTCAGAGACGTGGAGAGCCGCTTGCGCGAAGATGCCACTACGGGAGAAGGGCAGGAGGTACCGGAGGCCTTTGCGGCCAACCGGGACGGACTGCCTGACAAACTCTTCACGCTGAGACAGAAGCTGTACCTGAAGGCGAAGCGGGAGCCGAAATTCCGGTTCTATGCGTTGTACGACCGGATGTATCGGCTCGACGTGCTGGAGGCCGCCTGGGCCGCGGTCGCCCGTAACGAAGGCGCAGCGGGGGTGGATGGGGTGACGATTGAGGAAATCGAAGCCTCCCCAGAGGGTCCGAAGGGACTGGTCGAAAGACTGCACCTGGAACTTCGGCAGAAAACGTATCGGCCTCGAGCGGTGCGGCGCGTGTACATCCCGAAGCCCGATGGTAGGCAGAGGCCGCTGGGCATCCCCACGGTCCGAGACCGAGTGGTGCAGACGGCGGCGCTCCTGATCTTGGAGCCGATCTTTGAAGCGGATTTTCTGGATTGCTCGCATGGCTACCGCCCGGCCCGATCCGCCCACGACGCACTGAAGGTGATCGACCGGAATCTGCGGCAGGGGTACACGGCGATCTACGACGCGGATCTGCAAGCCTACTTCGATACGATCCCGCACGACAAGCTGATGCAGTGTGTCGAGCGACGGGTGGCGGACCGTGCGGTCCTGCACCTGCTCCGGCTGTGGCTGAAAGTGCCGGTAGAGGAACGGGGCGAAGACGGCCGGCTGAAAGTGAACCGGCCGACCAGCGGGACACCGCAAGGCGGGGTCATCTCGCCCTTGCTGGCGAATCTGTACCTTCACTGGTTTGATGTGAGGTTCCACCGCGGTAGCGGGCCAGGCCGTTGGGCGAAGGCCCGGCTGGTTCGCTACGCCGACGACTTCGTGATTATGGCACGGTACGTCGGGGGGCGCATCCCGGCCTGGGTGGAAGAGACGGTGGAGGAGTGGCTTGCATTGACGATCAACCGGAAGAAAACCCGGGTGATCGAGCTCACGCCGGAGAGTGAAGCGAGTCTGGACTTCCTCGGCTACACCTTCCGGTATGAGTGGGGCTACACCGATAGGGCGCGGCGTTTTCTGACCGTGATCCCGTCGGCCAAGTCCGTAGCCCGGCGCAGAAGTAAGCTGCGGGAGTTGACCGATAGTCGGCGCTGCCATGTGCCGATCGCGGAGCTGGTCGAAACGGTCAATCACCAGCTACGAGGCTGGGCGAATTACTTCAGCTTCGGCTACCCACGGCTGGCGTACCGGGCACTGAACGCGTATGCGATGGATCGCTTGACGCTACACCTGAAACGTCGGAGCCAGCGCGCCTGTCGCCCCCCGGCAGGGATGACCTACCATCAGTTCTTGACCCGACGTCTGGGTCTGGTGCTGCTGTAGGCTGCGCACAACTCTCCGATGGCCCACAGGGTGAACCTGTCGGGAAAGCCGGATGCGGCAAATCCGCATGTCCGGTTTGAAGAGGGGGACCAAGGACTCACCTTGGTCCCTACTCTACCGTGAGCTGAATTTGCATGGCTCGTCACAATCGGCCTCCTACGGAAAGGCCGCAATGGGGGAGACGCCTTAAGATCGTGGCGCGCCGGAACCGCCTGGACTGCGCGTCGCGTCGAGGTTCGCCACCCGGGCGCGGCTCCCGCTGGCGCGCTTGCCGTTGCCCGTGCCCGCGCTCGGGGCCTATGGTGTAGGTGCATGTCCAGACAGATTGCGCCAATTCCAGGCCGCGCCCGCATCCTCGTAGCCGCTGGGCTGGCGGCGCTCGGGCCGATCACGGTGGCGGCGAGGCCGCTCTGCGCACAGCCGGCCGAACGCGCGCTCTCCGATTCCGCTTGGGAGCAGATCGCAGCAGCCGACCGCCTGTACTTCGACCTGCGGCCCGACGAGGCGTTGGCCGCCTATCAGGGCATCCTGCGTGCACGCTCGGACGACTACGAGACGCTGTGGCGGGCGGCGAGAGCGTCACTGGCCGTGGGCTGGCT
>JACQVC010000089.1 GCA_016209995.1 Gemmatimonadota bacterium | reverse complement strand
CCTCGGAACTCCGCGGCATGTCGAAGCAAACCCGCATCGACGGCAGGCGGCGATCAGCTGGCCCCTCGCGCGGCGGGCCGGCGCATCTACTGATCGTCTGCCGATCGTCTGCCGATCCGTCCCTGCGGATCTCCGGAAACAGCCCGCCTGCGCTGAGAACTCCTGCCGCCGGAGCCGGCCGGCGTCTTGCACTCCCTCGATTCGAGATGGAAGTGCTTGGGCGTGTCGGGACCGGCGGGACAGAGAGGGCGTGTGACGTCCCGCCCGCGGCAAGAGCGCGAGAGGGAGCCATGGAGTGGCTGACGATCCAGGAGGCGGCGGAGCTGCTCCGCGTGCGGGTGAGCTGGCTCTACGAGCGCACCCGGACCAACACGATTCCCCACGTGAAGCTCGGCAAGTATCTCAGGTTCGACCGGGACGAGCTGATCGCCTGGGCCGGCGAGTTCAGGCGGGATGGAGGGCGAGCGGGGCGGGCGACGGGACCATCACGCGGGCTGCCCGGGATTCGGCGTTGACTTCCCGTCCCGGGTCGGCTATCTGCTTCCCTGACAGTGTCACCCCGAGAGATCAGAGGGTGCCGGCATGGCCTCCGACGGAAAGGAGGCTATGAATGGGGGCCATCCGGAAACGGGGGAAGCACTACGTGCTGGACTACTACGACGCCACGGGAAGGCGCAGGAAGGAGACGATCGGACCGAACCTGCACGAAGCCAAGCAGGTCCTGGCCCAGCGGGACTGGGAGCGGCGCAACGGCAAGTTCCGGCTGAGGCGCAAGGCAATCACCATGGCCGAGTTCATCGCCAAGTGGGAGGAGGATCACCTGGTCGTCCGGCAGCAGCTCGGCCGTCTCAAGGAGTCGACCCTCGTCGGCTACCGCGTCAACCTGCGCCTGCACATCGGGCCGTTCTTCGGGCGGATGCGGATCGACGAGATCACGCTGCCCCACGTCCGCGAGTTGATCAAGACGCTGCTCGCCAAGAAGCTCGCGCCGGCCTCGGTGCTCAAGGCCGTCGCCCTCGTCAAGGAGATGTTCAAGCACGCCGTCCAGTGGGGCTACCTCGACGCGAACCCGGCGCAGTACGTCGAGCGGCCGCGGGTCGAGGTGGAGGAGATGGACGTTCTCACCCCGCCCGAGATTCACCGGCTGCTGGCAGCGGCCGACGAGCCCGTGCGCACGCTGCTCCTGTGCGCCGTGCTCACGGGGATGCGTCGTGGAGAGCTCCTCGGGCTCAAGTGGGAGGATATCGACTTCGAGGGCAATCGGATTCAGGTGCGGCGGTCGCTCTGGCGGGGGAAGTTCGTGACACCCAAGTCCCGCCGGTCCCGGCGAGCGATCGACATGGCGGCGACCCTCAAGGCGGCGCTCGCGCGGCTGCCGAGCCGCTTCAAGGGCGACATGGTATTCACGTCAACCGATGGGCAGCCGATCGATCCGGACAACTTCAGGCACCGCGACTGGGCGCGGGTGCTGCGCCGGTCGAAGCTCCGGCGGATCCGGTTCCACGACCTGCGCCACACCTACGCGAGCCTCCTGATCACCCAGGGGGCGCATCCGAAGTACATCCAGGCCCAGCTGGGCCACGCCTCGATCCAGACCACGCTCGACCGGTACGGACACCTCATGCCGCAGCTTCACGAGGCGGAGGCGCGCAAGCTCGACCAGCTCGTGTTCGGGCCGGAGGCGGGCATGGAGCACGTCAGGGCTGACGCGGGGCGAGATTGATCGTGGCGCAGCGCGGCGGTCCCAAAATGGTCCCAAGACACGTCACGGGGCTAGCGCGCTTGGCGCTAACCCCGTGATTGTACGTGGTTGCGGGGGCTGGATTTGAACCAGCGACCTTTGGGTTATGAGCCGATAGCCGGCCTGCACACCCTCCAACGCGCTACAGCACGGCGCAGAAAACACGGGCGGTTGGCGCCATCGACCTTGGCTCCGACTGTGGGGCGTTGGAGGCAGTTCTCCGGTAGAAACCCGGTAGCAGATCGCCCGTCGGCGCGGGAGCATACAACACGGACACCCTCCGGCGGCGGTCGCCCCGTCCTTGGGACCCCATCCCCCTGACATAATCGCCCATACTCAGACGCCGACCGCCCGAGGAGCCGCTGGCACAGCGCGCCACCTCGCGAGCCGCCAGCCGCGCCATCCGGAGCTCGTGCGGGATCCAGAGAAACACCACCAGGCCGAAGAGCGGGATATAGATATCGCCCCAGCCGCAGAGAGAACCCGACAGCACCCAGCCGCCGGGCTTCTCGAGATCGGCGCTCAGCATCACGCGCCGAGGCTCGACGTCCCGGATGTGCTGGAACGGCGGGTCGCTCGGCAGCCAGAAGTAGGAGTCGGCGTCGTAGTGCGGGCAGCCGAGGTGCGTGGCCAGCGCTTTCGCAAGCGTCGTGGTCTCCGACCCCGACGCCCCGAGGATGTGGACGCACCCCGCCATGCGCCCTAGTGGGCCTTCAGTACGCCCTCGATCTCGTCCAGGTGCTCGTGGCGGTGGGTGGCGCGGACGAGATTGACCGGCGTGCCCGCGGCCGCGTTTCGTGCCACGAGATCGTCGCTGAGGCCCGCCACCTTTGCGTCCACCGCCTGCGCGATCGAGAGCGCGAGCTCGGCGGCGCGGCGCGGAGCCACGGCCAGGAGCATGGGCTTGGCCGCGTCGTTGATCCAGTCCACGTCTTCCTCGTTGTTCGCGGGCGGCACCACGCCCGCCTTCTCCCACTGCTCGAGCAGGACGAGGGCTCGCTGGTCCCAGAACGCGAGATGCCCCAGCACACCGGCCACGGTCCAGCCCGCCGACAGCGGGCGCGCCAGCTCAGCATCGCTCCGGCCCTCGATAAGGGCCTGGAGCCGGGTGAGCTGCGTCTTGTTCTCGGCGATATAGCTGCGATCAACGCTCATTGGTGGCCTCCTGGGCAAGATTGACTCCAGAGATTAAATTCCGATCGGGGCCCCCCGTGAAAAATCAGGATATAAGACGTCAGGCCAGGCCGCGCCGGGTCAAGTCCACGATGGGTAGGTCGCGGGTGCGCTCGTCCGCGGCGGTGGCCTGCTGCAACCGGTCCGCCGCCACCTGCACGTCGCGCCGCACGAGCGTAGACAACAGTAGCCCCCTCCGGCAGCGGTGGCCCCCCTCGTGGCCCCGGGCCCCGTGACGTAATCACCCTACTCGGACGCCGGCCGCCCGAGGAGCCGCTGGCACAGCGATCGCCTCCTCGTACTGACGCGGCCGCGCGTGCACATTGCCGAGATCGAGGTAGGCGACGGCGACGATCCCGTCGATCATGTCTGCCACCGTCGGCAAGGCAAGCCGGAAATGGCGATGCCGACCGCTACGGACCACCGACAGTACGCCCGCCTCGGTCAGCTTCGCGAGATGCGTGCTGGCGGTTTGAGGCGTGATTCGCGCCGCAGAGGCAAGCTCGCCCGCGGTCAGAGCACGGCCATCGAGGAGCGCGGACACCATCGTCGCTCTCGCAGGGTCTCCGACCAGCGCCGCGATCTCGGCGATGATTGGGCCGGTAATCATGTCCGCTGTCTCACGAGTTGCACCTCTCGACGTTTGACGTCAGCGAGGCTCAGGTAGTCTCAGGCTTCCGACCAATGGCCAGGCGATGCCGGTCTATCTGTTCGTACGTTTCTGGTGAGTCGAATACGCTCGCGAAGACGTCGACACTCATATCGATGCCCGCCGTCAAAGTTGTCGTTTGCCAGATCTCGAACAGCCTCTTCTGTGCCGTCGTGACCGCACGGGTATGCCGCACCACCTTCGCGAGCATGCGCTTGGTTTCAGCGACGAGCTCGTGGGCAGGGACCACGGCGTTCAGGAATCCATAAGGAGCGAGTTCCTCGACGCGGTAGTTGTCGCCCGTCAGAATCATCTCCTTGGCTTTCGACAGGCCGATGTGCTGTTGAAGGAGCGCGATATCGCACACCGAGGGCACACCCACCTTGATCTCCGGAAGCCCGAACGTGGCGTGTGGCACGGCAATGCGAATGTCCGAGACCAACGCGAGCCCCAGACCGGTCCCAAGGCAGTGGCCATTGATTGCCGCAATGGTCGGAAATGGCGCCGTCCGAACCGCGGCCAGAAGTCTTCGGTTCTTGACGATGAATTCCCTGGCGCGTTCCGGAGTGAGGTCGGCGAAGGCCTGAAGATGCATCCCGGCGGAAAACGCCCTTGTCCCCGCACCGGTGAGGACGGCGGCGAGCGGACGATCCCCGGCCTCCTCGAAGATTTCGGACAGGCGGTCCAGATCGGCAAGGGTGAAGGCATTGCTCGCCTCCGGCCGATTGAACGTGATCCACCAGACGCCCTCGGCTTCGCGCAGATCGACTGCGGGGTTGCTCAGAACACCGTTTGCCATCGAGAGGCCTCTTTCTTGTGTCGCTGGTCGCCACCGCCCGAGATCGTAGCTGAGATAAGACCCGGACACCGTCCTCAGGCGCTCCAAGGGTTAATGGCACGAACACACACCCGCAGCCACTTCATGGGCCGAGGAGCGCCACCCAGGTGAGCGGCATGCTATGCCGGCATGCCGCCGCCGTCAAACGGCAAGCAGCTCGGTGAAGTTGCGGGCCATCCATTTCTCTAGGCCAGGTGCGTTCCCAGCGGCCTTGTCATAGGCTACGAGGACCCGGCAGCCTCTTGATACGTAATCACAGGACCGGCTCTCCACGGAGGGAACGCCGATGACGGGATTGCGCTGCGAGGTCTCGGGATCGCCGGCGGCGGTGACCGGGCAGGCCGACGTGAACCGAAAGCTGGCCGTGGTCGGATCGAGGGTGGAGGAACGTAGACGACATAACGCCCGTTCTCAGACACTGGCCCTCCAGGAGCCCCGAGGAGCCGATACCACAGCGCACATGAACGACCTCCTCGCGGGTCGGGCGACCCGGCCCGGGTGAGCAGCATGCTAGGCCAGACACACCGCCGCCGTCAATCGGCCGGCAAACCGGCCAAATCAGCGCGAATGACACTTCGCGGCGCAGGCACGACGGCGTCCGCCGCGCCCCCGAGCCGATCCGATCAGGACGCCGCGGCGCCGGACGCGGGCGGGGCGGGGCCGGGGCTCTGCCCCGAGTGCGGGAGGGTGAGGTGCGCGAGGATCGGCGATCACCTGATGCAGCACGGTGTGCTCGGCGTCTCGGGGCCGATACACGGGCACGACGCATCCCATGCCTCTGGGTAGCGCGCCTGCGCCGCTCTGCCCATGCCCAGAGATGGATACGCCGGCTCAGGCCGGCGCCGGCTCGCTGATGCGCCTCGGCTCCCGCCGGAGCCCGCGGGCGCGCGATGGCTCGTCCTCTCGTCCTCCGCGCCGCTCGGTCGTGAACATCCGCGATTCCGTGGATGGCGCCGGGCCGGGCGTCGCGATACGATACGCGCGCGGCGAGGTACCTGCGCCAGTGCAGCCGCCGCGATGATGGCGACCTCCGCGGAGCCGCGACTGATCCCTGGCGGCTGTGGTAGGTCGCGATCCAGCCTGCGACACCCGCAGGAACGAAGGGAGGTGAGCGCCGCGTGTCAGAACCGATGCTGACGATTCACAACCGGCATGCCGCAGCGTGCGGGGTCCCGACGGCCGTCAGCACGGAGGCCGCCGACCTCTACATCGGCTACTTCGAGAACCGCTACGGCGAGCAGTGGATCTTCACGT
>JACQVC010000076.1 GCA_016209995.1 Gemmatimonadota bacterium | reverse complement strand
TTGTAGAACTGGGCGAGGTAGAGACCGGTGAGAATCAGGATGACGATCAGGAAGGCAGTCAGCCCCCCGAGCATGTAGGGCCAGCGGTTGGCCGGCCGGGGAATGCTGTAGTCGAGCGCGTCGAGCGCGAGGCGGCTGGCCAGCCCGCCTCCCTCAGCCCAGGCGCTGCGACTGTCGCGATTCTCCGGGCTGTACATGCGGCTTCAGCCATCCCTCGGGTTTTCCCGCTGCGGTCCGGAGGCCGGGAGCGCCGCCGAAGCCCCGAACATACGCCGGGAGGCCTCTTCTGTCACCGGAATCAGCGAGATCGTGGTGACGGGACCAGCAGCCTAGCGCTCCGGCGGGTTCAGCGCGGGTATCAAACTCCTCAAGTGGTCGTAATGCTCCTCGGGCATGAGGTTGATCAGCTCCAGCAGCAGGCCACGCAGCGAGGCATCTGCCTTGACCCGCTCCTGGATCGCGGGGTCATCCCCCATGACCATGTACAGGTCGATCAGGAGCTCCTGGATGCGCGCCAGCACCGCCGCCGCATCCGCCGGCCGCCCGGGCGCGACCTGCGGAGCGGCAGCGGGGTGCTGATGTTCCATGCCCGGCATGGCGCCAGGCTGCATCCCGGCCATCACGGCCCCGCGCTCGACCGTGCCTTCGGGCAGTGGCGGCAGGAAGCCGACCGCCGGCCCACCCTGGTTCTCGAGGCCCATGGCCACGGCCATCTCGCGCCACTCCGGCTCGCTCATCACGAAGGAGACACCGTCGCGATAGCGCGCGGCCGCTCTGAGAATCTCTTCACGCTTCCGATTCCTCGGAACGTCCGGTGAGGCGAGGATGTCCGACACGACGTCGTGCATCGAGTGCAGGTTGTCGAAGATGATCGCCGCTTCCGGGTAGCGCCGGGCGAACTCGGGAGCCACCGCCGTGGTCATGGGCATGATGCGCGGCATCCGGTTAGGCGGTTCCTCGAGCATCTGCCAGAAGCGGGCGACCGTGGCCGTCACTGCCGTCTGCTTCTCATCCTCGCTGCGCGCTGTGAGCAGTGGCTCGTACAGCCCGATCTGGAGCCAGTGGTACGCCCAGATCAGCCCGTTGAACTTCGGGTACCGCTGGCGGAAGACCGTCGAGTAGTATTGCCCTTCCATGAGCTGCATCGTCTTCGGTATCGAGCTGAAGGCGATGTCGGGCCGCGACTTGTAGTAGCGGATCAGCTCCGCGGCGGCACGATCCTGCTCTTCACGCGAGAGCCGCTCGTCCGCCAACACGTCGTAAAGCTGGCGGTGGAGGATGTGCGCCCAGTCGAACATGATCTTCGCCTCGGGCGCGAGCTTCGCGTACTCGATCTCGATCGCGCTCTCCTCGAGCGGCACGCGCGGCGGTCGGACCAGAAGCTTCTTCGTGATGAAGTCGTACTCCTTGTCCTCGAGCAGCGACGGAGGCGCATCCGGTCTCGCATACAACGTTTCGTAGAGGATCGCGTGTCCGTAGTCGAACGCGTTGAAGAGGCGGTCAGCCGTGCGGAAGTTCTGCCGGAACTTCCAGTTGTGCTTTGCCGGGAGATAGAACTGCTCGTAGGCCTGCGACCACTGGGCGGCGGCGGGCGGTGCGGTGAGAAGCACGAGTCCGGCAGTGAGCCCGAGGGCTACGCGCATAGAGGGGCGGATAGCAGTGCCGATCTTCATTTCAAACCTCCAAGAGCGTGTCCAACCGGCTCCCCGTCATTCCGGCGGAAGCCGGAATCCAGAGTTCGGGGTCTAGCGCTGCGGCACGGGGATGAGCGACCGCAGCGCGAAGGCGTACGCGCTCCCGAACGTCACGAACCACGCCTGGTCCTCACCCGTCAGGCGGCGGCCGAACCCGGCATCGAGCGCGAGGCGCGGGCTGACCTGATAGCGCAACCCCGCCTCGCCGTTCCATTCCGGGTCGAGGTCTGTCTGTAACGGCTGGCGAACGTAAACATCAGCGGTCACCAGCAACGAGCTGAGCGGAAACGTGCGGTCCACCGCGACGCCGGCCATCCACCGCGATACCTCGAGCACCTCACCGCCGATGGCCGCGCGATGTACTGCGCCGCCGCGCTCGCCCTCCGAGCCGAGCGTGTACCCTCCGTTCACGTGGACACGCCCCGCGCGGAATGTGCGCGTGAGTCCGCCCCTGACCGACACATAGGCCTTGTCCGGCCCGAGGCTGCCCACCGGTAGCAACAGGTCGGCCGCCAATGCGAACGCCGGCAGAGCCGAGGTCTCGACGTTGAGGTTGTGGAGCACAGAAAGGTCGATACCGGCGATGCCGGAAGACCAGCCCGTCACGCCTTCGTCGACGAACGCGAGAGGACGACCGACCTCGATCTGCGTGCGCGGCAGCACTCCGTAGGCGATCACCGCCTCGAGCCCCCAGTGGTACACCGCTCCGCGCTGCCGCTCGAGGCGCACGGGCGCGAGCTGAAGCTCGAGCGCGTGGCGCTCGACCGCGTAGGCGTCCTCCACCAGGATCGGGCGCCCCGCATCCGTGTTGTAGTAGTCCGTCTGGGCCACGGCAGGACGCACCACCATGAGCACCGCGGCAGCGGCGAGGTACCAGGCGACTCGGGCATCCAGAACTGGCTTCACCGACATCCTGTTGCAAGGCGGACGTTGCTCGAGAAACCAGGAGTAAGATTCATTAGCAAGATTGAGGGGTCGCCACTGAAAGGTCGGTGAACAAAGGATGAAGAAATCTTCAGTCTTCTTGAGCTGATTGACATGTAGGGGGCAAATCCATAACCGTGTACTATCGTTCGATCGGCGCCCGTGACCGATTCGACCACGGTCACGTCTTCGGCACTGATGTCCGCGCCGCCACCATTCGGTCCAGGAGGACGGTATGAGGC
>JACQVC010000075.1 GCA_016209995.1 Gemmatimonadota bacterium | reverse complement strand
CCGGGAGAACGCGGGGTTCGTTCGCTTCGCGGACCGCCTGCTGGAAGCGGTCGAGGCGACTTAACTCGTTGCGGTACTCTGCTTCCAGCTGCGCGAGCACCGTCTTGAGCCGGTTCTTCCCGTGCTTCAGCGCGTGCTCGGCACGCTGCCTATGGAATTCCGATTCCAGGGTGCGGCGGATGAGGTCGAAGCGCGCCTCCATGCGCTCGAACATCACGGGCGGCAACTTTTTCGACTTTACCAGCACCTCTTCGCGGACTCCGACCTTTCCGAAATCGTGCAGCAGGCCCGCGTAGCGCAGCTCGCGCATCTGCTCGCGCGAGAAGCGGACGTTGCGGAAGGGCTCCGCGTCCGTCTTGTCCACGACTTC
This sequence comes from Gemmatimonadota bacterium, assembly GCA_016209995.1. Taxonomy (GTDB): domain Bacteria; phylum Gemmatimonadota; class Gemmatimonadetes; order Longimicrobiales; family Gaopeijiaceae; genus JACQVC01. The sequence goes on along the minus strand of JACQVC010000075.1, from coordinate 3,222 downwards.
GGCGATGTCGCAGGTGAGGGTGGCCACCCGCACCGAGTGGCCGGACGTGGTGGGGTCGCGCTGATCGATGGCCGTTACGGCCGCCTTGATGAATCCCTCGAACAAGCGCTCGATGGCCTGGTACAGCTTCATGTTCTCGATCGATACGGCGGCCTGGCCCGCGAGGGAGCGCACCGTCTCGACATCGGTCAGCGCATAGGGTAGAACGTGGCGCTGCGCGGAATCTTCATCGCGGATAGGGGCTTCGGGCACGCGCTTGCGGTTGATGAGCTGGAGAACGCCCACGACGTCGTCCTTGTGGTCCTTCATGGGGACCGTGAGCATCGATTTGGCGCGGTATCCGAACTTCTCGTCGAACCCGCGATTGAAGCTGTAAGGCGCGGTCTGCGGGATGTGGTAGGCGTCCTCGATGACGAGAGGCTCGCCCGTGCTGGCGGCGTAGCCGGCGATGCTCTTCTGGTCGATCGGTAGGGTGAAATCGGGCACCGGGATGTCGGGGAGCGACTGGTTCTGGGCCAGCCGGAAGCGCAGCCTCGGCGTTCCGTCCTCCGCTTCCTCGACGAGGTACAGGCTGCCCGCGTCGCTCAGCGTGATGCGTCGCGCCTGCTCCAGGATCATGCCGAGGAGTCGGTCGGGATCACGCTCGCTCATGAGAGCGAGACCGATTTTGTTGAGATTGTTCCGCTCGGTGTCCATCCGCTCGAGGAGCGTTTGGGCGCGACCGCTCGCGAGCAGCGCCGCGGAATGCTGGACGGCGCTGCGCAGAATGCGGGCGGCGGCCTCATCGTTGCGGGCATCATCGAGGGCGAGGAAGAGACGGCCGGCGGCCTGGGCGACTCGCCGGGCGCCATCACCCTGGCTGACCACGACGATGCGGTCGGGCAGCCCGCGGAGCAGCGTTTCCGCGTCGAGCCCGCGCGCCAGCTCGTCCGAAAGGATGAGGAGGGCCGGCGAGTCGGCGGCGTCACCGCAGATCTCGGCAAGGCCACCGATCTCCTCGACGCTCACCTCGGCTAGCTCGCGGAGCGCCGGCACGGTGGCGCCGGGCGCTGCGTACGCGACGAAACGCGCGGCCGCGTCGAGCCTCACGGATGCCCCGCCTCTAGAGTAATGGGATTGCCTTCGGCGGCGGCATCCACCGCCAGCGGCAGGCACCGGCGTTCGACCTCGGCCCGGGTCTCATCCACGATCGCTCTCAGCTCGGCGTCCGTTCGCTCCGGCGCATGGTGGAAGAAGCAGAGGCGCTTAACGCCGCTTTCGACGGCGAGGTCGAGGACCTGGCGGAAGGTGGAGTGCCCCCAGCCGATGCGCTTCGTGTACTCCGCGTCCGTGAACATGGCATCGTGGAGCAGGAGATCGGCGCCCGCAACGAATTGCAGGAATCGCTTGCGCCAATCTCCCCCGTCGACCGCGTACTTCGCGCCCTCCAGCTCGTTGTCGGGAACGTAGCAGATGCTGCGGCCGCCAGCGTTGATTCGATAGCCGACGGTGAACGAGGGGTGACGAACCCGCATGGCGCGGACCTCGAACTCTCCATCGTGCCAGGTTCCGTCATTCAGGTGCGCGAAGTCGATGCGGGCGGCGATCGCCTCGAACGGTACGGGGAAGTAGACGGGCCCCATCTGTCCCGCAAACAGAGTCTGGATTTCCGCGTCGGCCTGGCGCGGCCCCATGATCCGGAACGAGGCGCCTTCCTGGTAGAGCGGAGCGAAGAACGGAAACCCCTGGATATGGTCCCAGTGGAAATGGGTCAGGAATACGTCCGTGGCCAGGCTGCCGGAGCGTTCCACGAGTTGGCGGCCCAGCAGGCGGATGCCCGTGCCGGCGTCGAAGACGAGCGAGCGCCCGCCCACCTCGATCTCGACGCAGCAAGTATTGCCGCCATAATGCGCGGTCGCGGGCCCGGGGCTGGCGATGGACCCGCGAGTGCCCCAGCACGTGATGCGCGGTTCGGTCAATCCAGCGTCCTTAAGGGGTCGTGCGTGAGCAGCGCCGACATCCGGCCTGCGGGCGACCGGCAGAGTCGGTGCCGCACAACGGCGTCGGCCTTTCATCCAATGTAATGGTGTCTGGCCGGCGGTCGCGAGTCGTTTGTGGCGAAGGTGGCGGGCGGGCGCGGCGCGGGCCGTGGAACACCGTCGCCGGCAACGAGATCTGTGCAATGGACTTCTATCGGCGGACCGCTTACTTTCCACCTCCCTGCAGGCCGGCGATGCTGACGCAGGTCGCTGTAGTTCTTCAGGGGCCTGCTGGATCAAGTCCTGTCTCGCTGAAGAGCTCCGATGGCACGACCTTACGTGAAGTCGGCTCCGGATGCGCTGGTGGCTTCACTCCGCCAACACCCGGCGATGAGCGGATTGGCGGAAGAGACGCTGCAGATCATCGCCGAGATCATCCGCAGCGATCCTGCGACACAGGTCACCGCCCTGCTTCGCCGGGTTCCGCTCTTCGAGAGTCTCCGGGACGAGGACCTTCAGGGAATCCAGCAGATCGCGACGCACCAGCAGTACGCCGCGGGTACGCGACTGTTCGCCGAGGGGGAGTCCGGCGATACGTTCTACGTTGTGCTGCACGGGGCGGTCGAGCTGACGAAGCGCACGCCGTCGGGTCAGGAGGAACGCCTGGCTGTGCGCCGCGACGGTGAGGCGTTCGGCGAAATGGCGCTGCTCACGGACAAGCCGCGTTCCGCATCGGCGCGCGCCGTGGAGCCGACACAGGTGCTCACGGTCTCACGGGAGGCGTTCTTCCAGCTGCTGGGTGGGGACTCCCCGGCGCTGCGTCTCCTGCAAGGGATGGCCAAGGCGCTCTGGGCGCTGGACGTGCGCTTCGCAGCCGTGGCGAAGCCGCGTTGAACGGGCCGCGGCGAGGGATCCGCTAGGTTTCGAAGCATCACCCTTCCCTACGCAACGTTCGTTGCGTGGGGACCCCGGAACGCTGGTTCGCGGAGGCGACCAGCGCGTGCTCGGGAACGTGACGGGGGGCGCGGGTTACGATTGGACGCTCCCGACACACCCTCGATGGCTGGCAGTAGCTCGGCGGCGATCTGCCAGGGAAGCGCAGCGTCTCGCGCTGGGAAGAAGAGAAGGCAAATGGCGGTAACCGAAAAGGACGTGCAGAGCGTGCTGCGCGGCGTCAAGGATCCGGAGCTTGGCTTCGACGTCGTGCTCCTGGGCCTGGTCTACGACATCCGTATCAACGGCGGCGATGTGCACGTCACGATGT
>JACQVC010000079.1 GCA_016209995.1 Gemmatimonadota bacterium | reverse complement strand
GCCACGGAGCCTACACTCTCCTCGAAAAGCTCGGGTTCCGCTGGTTCTTCAAGAATCCCGCCTGGCACGTCCGCCCGAAATCACTCGCGACCCTCGACTTCGACGAGGTGCACGAACCCGCCTTCGAATACAGAAGGCTCTTCTATTGGGAACCCAGGCGCGTAGACGGAGAACGACTCGCGGCCTGGCAAAAGTACAACAGGATGCCCGGCAGAGGCGAAGTGAACACCGCACACACCTATCGACCCTACATCGTCACCGACGATGAGCTGCAGGCTAATCCCGATTGGGGATGCGGAAGCCAGATCGACGTGACCAATCCTGACGTCGTGCAGCAAGGAATCGAGTTCGCCAGGAGCGGTCTGGCCGGGAACCCGGACTGGCTCTCCACCTCGGTCGAACCCGCGGATAACGCGGACTGGAGCGGCTGCCCCTTTGCGGCCGACCGCCAGACCATCACCGATGCCGTCTTCACCTTCACCAACCAGGTCGCCGGCGCCGTCAAGGCGGAATTCCCCGGCCGATACGTGAGCACCTTGAGCTACTCCGCCCACTCGGGACTTCCGAACGTCGAACGGTTCGAGGACAACGTCTTGGTCCTGATGGCGACCAACTACTCCGCGCTTCCCGTCCGAACCCGACTGGAGCACTTCGCGGAACGCGGGGCCAAGGTCGGGATCTACGACTACACGCTCCTCAACGGAAAGGGCCTGCGGCAATACATCAACAACATCCGCCTTCTCAACGAACTGGGCGGCACGGTGTACTACGACGAGGGGGGCGGGTATTGGGCGCAGCGCGGCCTGACCTACTACGTCAATTCCAAGCTTTGCTGGGATCCGACGCTCGGCGTCGAGCAGATCAAGCAGGACTTCTACGACAAGGCCTTCGGACCCGTCGGCGGCACGATGAAACGGTACTTCGAGCGGCACTACACGCAGGACTACGCCAAACGCCGCGTCCTCGCGTTGGCGTTCAACGACCTAGCGCGAGCCGCGCAGGAGGCCGTCGGGCAGCCGGACATCCTCGAGCGTCTCCGCCATCTACAGTACTACCTCCGATACCAGTGGCAGACCGTCTACGAGGAGCCGTACGACACGACGGACCCCGCGCAGGAACAGCAATGGTCCGACTTCCTTTGCTCCCTCGTCGACACCAACGTGCTCTGGAATTATTTCTACGCCTACGAGTACGGAGGGCTTTCCAGGTACTGGAACAGATACTCCTCCCAGTCACCGCCCACCCTGGAGCAGGCGCAGGAATGGATGAATCAGGCGCTGGCTGCCTTCAGCAACGAGCCGCTGATCGAGGTCCCCGTCATCGACCTGGATGATTTGGATCTCGCGCTGCTGGGCGACGCTCAGCGACCGGTCCTACCCGTGGCGCGAACCCTGGTTCGCGGAACGTTGCTGATCAAGATCGACGCGGCGCGCATCAGCCAGGGCAACGCCCTCATCATCACCGCAACCTCCCCAGGAAGCGCGGAGGACCCTTCCTCCACCACCTACCCCAGGCTGAGCTGGACCAGCCCCGAGGGAATGGTCACCCAGATCTCCCCGACAACCTCGCCTCAACAGATCGCCCTTCCCTTGTTCGGCCCCGGCTTGTACCAGCTCAAGTTCTGGACCTTCTGGTGCTGTTCGGGCACGTTCAAGTTCGAAGGAATCGACGCTCCGGCGGCGCTGTCGGCGGATTCATTCGATCACGCGGAAGGCGTCAGCGGTTACTTCGTCGTCCCCGAGAACACGCCGGCCTTCGCCGTATACAACAAGACGACATGGACGACCCGCGCCGGAAACATCATCCTCGCCGATCCGTCCGACACCGTCGTCCTCGATGAAGCCATGCCTTTCCAGGACGGCGCCAGCGGAGAGTGGATCATCGAGAATCCGGTCCCAGGACTTTGGCGCCTGGACATCACCCACCAAGGGCGCGCGCACGTGGAGCTGTACGGAGTCCCCCCGCTCCTCTGGCACGATGCGAATCTCCTGCTGGCGCCGTCCACCAATGTGAGATAATCGCAAGCGGTAGTCCCGATGCAGCGTTTTCTGTCCGCCATTTGCTTTCTGTCGCTCCTGGGCGACGCGCCGGCCCAGGACAAGCCGCCCCAGCCCACGAAAGCCGACGACTTGCCCATCATAGCCCCCATGTCCGGCCCGCTCTGCGTTTGGCGCGCCACGGCCAAGAAGCCGGAGAGGATCAAGACGTCCATTGGGATCGCGCCTCATGACCGCATCGGAACGCCGGCCGGAGAATACGCCCTCTTCATCGTGGAGCGCGACACCCTCGTGAGCCTCAAAGGACTTACGGTGGCTGCGGACTCCGGCCTGTCGCTGGAGCAGTCCGGGGATCGATTGACCCTGCGGCTGCACGAGGGACGGATGGCGCTCGAAGCCTACGGCGTCAAGACCACCGTCGAGACGCCCCACGCCCGCGCGGAAGGAGAGGGCGTCTACTACCTGATCGAGGTGACGAAAAGCAAGAGCACCGTCACCGTGTCCGACGGCGAGG
>JACQVC010000073.1 GCA_016209995.1 Gemmatimonadota bacterium | reverse complement strand
GGTTAGACCCCACCCTACCCCCCCCTCTGCGGGGTGGTCGCGGGTGGCCTCACTCATTCACCCGCTAACCCGCTAACCCGCTAACCCGCTAACCCGCTAACCCGCTAACCCGCTAACTCCCGAATTGCCTCGACGAACGCGTCCAGCTCCGCATCCGTGTTGTAGTAGTGCGGTGAGACTCGCAGCGCCCAATCCACGCCCTTGGCGTCGAAGTCGAGAACGGCGTATTGGCGGTAGGAGGCGTTGGTGTTGATGCGCCGTCTGCGCAGCTCGGCCACCAGGCCGCCGGGCTCCCAGCCGGCAACGTGGACTGTCACGATACCGCTCAGCCTGCGTCCGTGGTCCAGGACGCGCACGCCGTCGATCGCGGCGAGGGTGTCGCGGAGGCGGGCGGCCAGGCCGCAGGTTCGCCCGCTGATCCCATCGATTCCCACGCCAAGCGCATAACGGGCGGCGGCGCCCGTGCCGAGGACCAGCGCGTAGGCGAACTCCCAGTTCTCGAAGCGGCGCGCGTCCGGCGCCGGCTGATAGAGGTCCGCTTCGATCCAGTCGGCGCCGCGCATGTCGATGAAGAGCGGCTGCATGCCGCGGGCCAGGGCAGCGTCCGAGACGTAGAGGAAGCCTGAGCCCCTGGGTCCGCGCAGAAACTTGCGCGCGGTGGCTGACAGGAAATCGCAGTCGATCGCCGCGACGTCGATGGGCAGCTGGCCGATGGACTGGCACGCGTCCACGAGGAACGGGATCTCGCGCGCCCGGCACTCGCGGCCGATATCCTCGATGGGCTGGACGAGACCGGAGTTCGTGGGGACGTGCGTGACCGCGACGAGCTTGGGGCGCCGCCGATGGATCAGCTCGCGCATCGCCTGAACGTCCACTCCGCCCTCGGCGGCGTCCGGCGCGCGCTCGACGTGGATGCCGAAACGCTCCGCGAGAGACAGGTACATGATCTGGTTCGAGACATAGTCCGCGCGCGTGGTCAGGATCACATCGCCGCGCTCGAACTGAAATGCCGAGAGCGCCTGCGCGAACGCCACAGTCGCATTCTCGACGAAGGCGATGTTGTGGGCGTGTGCGCCGGTGAGCGCGGCCACGGCCGTATAGGCAGCGAGAATGGCGTCGTGGCGTTCATCGGCAGCCTCGTAACCTCCCATGCGTGCCTCGAGCTCGAGGTGCTCGTGGATCGCGCGGGAGACCGGGGCGGGCATGAGCCCTGCACCGGCGTTGTTCAGGTGGATGCGCTCGGCGCAGCCGGGGGTGTCGGCCCGCAGGGCGTCAAGGTCGAGGTGAGGGGAGGTCAAGGGAAGCGCCGAGTGCCACCCACCTCACTGCACGGCTAGCAGCTCGACCTCGAACACCAACGCCGCGTTTCCGGGAATCGTGGGAGGAAAGCCCGACCTACCGTAGGCCAGATGCGGTGGAATCACCAACCTTCGTAACCCACCGACGCGCACGCCGACCAGGCCCTCATCCCAGCCGCGGATGACCTGACCTCGCCCGACCGTGAAGGTGAGGGGTTGGCCGCGATTGCGGCTGCTGTCGAACTTCGCGCCGTTTTGGAGCCAACCCTCGTAGTGGACCGTGATCTGATTGCCCGCGACCGATGCCTGGCCCGTTCCCTCACGAAGGTCCTTCAGGTATAGCCCGGAGGCGGTCCGCGTCATCGCGCTCAGATCGATGCCGAGCTCGGGCACGAAATCGTCGTTGCTCAGCTCCGGACCGGTCGAGTCGCCGCAAGCGGCCAGCGCGAGGCCGAGCGTCGCGGCCAGGAGAAGATGTCTGACGCGTCGTCTGGATGGGGTCATCTGAGCATCCTTCTGGGCTCTAGGACCGAAGAGCGTGACGCCGCTGGCGCAGGCCGTTGCATTTCAGGAGCCGCTGCGCTCGGGCCGAAGCCGGTGGTAGCAGATCTGATCAAATGTTGATGTCCTTGCCGCGGACTCACATGCGCTGAACGGCGCGGTGCCGGAAGCAGTCAACGGTGTGGTCATTGACCATACCCACGGCTTGCATCACGGCGTAGCAAATCGTCGACCCGACGAACTTGAACCCGCGGCTCTTCAGATCGCGGCTCAGCGCATCAGATTCCGCCGTGCGGGCGGGTAGGTCCCGCATGGTGCGCCAGCGATTTACGCGAGGCGCTCCTCCGACGAAGCGCCAGACGTACGCGTCGAAGTTGACGAACTCATCCTGCACGGCGAGAAACGCCTTCGCGTTGCTCACTGCGCTAGTGACCTTGAGACGGTTCCGAATGATGCCGGGATCGCGGAGCAGGCTCTCGACCCGCGCGGAGGTGAACCTCGCCACGCGTTCCGGATCGAATCCGGCGAATGCTGCTCGGTAGCCGTCCCGTTTCTTGAGGATCGTCTCCCAGTTGAGGCCGGCCTGGGCGCCTCCGAGGATGAACGCCTCGAAAAGCGCCCGATCGTCGTGAACAGGTACGCCCCACTCGGTATCGTGATAGGCGATACTCAGGGTAGTCTTCGGCCATTCACAACGGTTCGTCTGATCCACGGCGTTCCTGGTACCATTTCGGCACTGAGTATCGCGAGCTGTTGATCGCTGCGGCCGCCTGCGCAATAGCGTGAACCGGGCGCCGCATCGGTTTGAAAGCCCTGGCAAAACTATAAGGTCTCCGTACGTGATGCGAACGCGGGATGGCCTTCCGACAGGTGGGCCTTGCCTGTATGTGTATGAGTAGCTGTTCGCCCCACGATCGTCTTATGAGCGCCAGGATGGCTATGCACCGACGTACGCCTCCGCCCTCGCGTCTGACCCGCAAGGAGCTTGCTGTGGTTCGGGCGCACCGCACGCCCCTGCAGGTGCAACGGTACCTGCGGGCGCTGCCGTACAACTGGGAGCCCGGTGGCGAGACGTTGCGCTCCTTCCGGGGCGTCGTCGGTCACGGCGAAGCGCACTGTCTGGAGG
>JACQVC010000072.1 GCA_016209995.1 Gemmatimonadota bacterium | reverse complement strand
GGTCGAGGCGTGGATGATGTAATGCGCCAGACCCGGGTGCTCGGGCTGCTCGGCGAAGAGCGGCTCGAGAATGCCCGCCGCCTTAAGCTGCAGCGCGTACGTCTTGTCGGTCGGCAGGGCCGTCTGGTTCACGGCGAGCGCGTAGAACACGGCGGCCTCACGATCGTCCGGAAACGCCGCGTGCAGCGCCGCCATCGCACGCTCGTAGGCGAGCGTGCGCGCCCGCTGGTCGCGCGTCTCGGCGTCGCGGAACAGCTCGGCGGCCGCGTTGAGGTACGCGCGTTCACGCTCGGTGGGCATCCCCGTCGCCAGGCCGCGCTCGAACGCGGCGCGCCCCTGGGCGACGGCCGCCGGCGGCTTGAGGCCGGCAAACGGGTTGCCCCAGTGGGTGAGCGCCTGGCCCCAATGAGCCATGGCGCAGTCGGGATCCCGGGCCAGCACCCCCTGAAACGCCCGGTTCGCGGTTCCGAACGAAAAGGAGTGCAGCAGCGCGATGGCGCGGTCGAAATCGGCCTCGACCGCCGGCCGGCACGATGTCTCGAAGTGCACCTGCCCGAGCTGCTCGGATGCCGCGTGGTCGTCATGGCCTGCTGGCGGAGCCTCGCGCGAGCAGGCGGCAACCACGCACGACACGACGAGGACAATTGCACGATGCGACAGCATGTTCATGGGGCCCTCCCCTGGCCGGACGCGTGCGCCGCGGCCAGTTTCAGCACGCTTTGTTCCGTTCGATTTCCTGGATTGTCCTATTCTATTCGGCCTGCCCGACTTCCGCGACTCCGACGTCCACAACATGATCGAGGCGCTCGGCGAGTTGTCGCGCCTCGACAACGTCAGGACCGTCGTGCCGGGTCATGCCGGTCTCGCCACTCAGCAGTCGTTCACCTATTTTCGCGACTACGAGAATTTCGGCTGGTTGCGCGCGAACGTGATCACCATGTGGGACTACCTGTACCGGTACCGCGAGCCGAGCAAGGGGCTGGGGCCCTATCAGAACTCGTTCCCGCTCGGATTCCCGATCGGCGACCCGGCGCAGTGATCGGGCCGCGTGACGTCCGGTCCGGCCGGCGCGTTCCCGGCGCGGATGAGGAGGCGGTCCGGGGCCGCACCCTCAACGCGCGCTCTTCTGAACGTCTGCCTCCACGCACTGGCCGCCCAGGTGCTCACCACGCCAGACCGGCTCCGCCAGCCGCGCTGCGATAGAATCGGTCCCATGCGCCACACTCCTCTCTGGGCCGTCGTGCTGGTCCTCCTGTCGGCCGCCCTTGCGGCGCCGGCGCAGACGCCCCCGGCGCCGCGGGTCATTCCGCGCCCGCTGCTGAAGGACCCGCAGGCACCCGCCGGCAACACGAATCCGGACGGGTACGCGCCAATCCCCGAATGGCTCGGACAGACGCGCGCGCCCAGACCGGCCCGAACGGCCGAGTACGACGTCGAGACGGTCGTGACGGGCGTGACCGGCGGCTTCTCGTTTCACTTCCTTCCCGACGGCCGCATCATCCTGAGCGAGCGCGCCGCCGGCCGCATCCGGATCGCACAAAAAGACGGGCGCCTGTCTGAGCCGATTGCCGGGCTGCCGCCAATCCTGGCCGGCGGACCGCAGGGCATGTTCGAGGTGAGGCCGGACCGCGACTTCGGAAGCAACCGCATCCTGTACTTCTGCTACGCCGCAGCCCAGGAAGGCGCGCTCAGGGAGCCGCCGCGCCGGCTGCCGGGCGTGATGATGGTCGCGCGGGCTCGGCTGTCGGCCGACGAAGCGCGACTCGAGGACGTCAGGGTGCTGCTGAACGCGGACGGCATCGAAGGACGATTGATCCAGGCGCCCGACGGCACGCTGTTCATCACCTCGGGCGTGCCGGCGGGCGTCGGCATCAACTCGGCCGACTGGCCGCAGCCCCAGCAGCTCGACAGCAACATGGGCAAAGTGCTGCGCATCGCTGCCGACGGCTCCATCCCCCGCGACAACCCCTTCGTCGGCCGCGCGGGCGCACGCCCCGAAATCTACGCCTACGGCCTCCGGGAGGATCAGGGCGTGGCGATTCACCCGCGCACCGGCAGGCTCTGGGCCAGCGAGAATGGGCCGAAGGGCGGCGACGAGATCAACCTCGTCGAACCGGGCGCCAACTACGGCTTCCCGCTCCTCAGCTACGGCCGCGAGTACAGCGGCCAACCGGTGGGCGACGGACGCACGGCGGCCCCCGGAATGAAGCAGCCCGTCTACTTCTGGACGCCGTCCATCGCGCCCTCGGGGATGACGTTCTACGCCGGGGCACTCTTCCCCGCCTGGCAGGGCGACCTGTTCGTCGCCGCCCTGGCCGGCCGGCACCTCGTCCGCCTCGTGCTGGACGGCGAGCGCGTCGTCGGCGAAGAGCGCCTGCTCACGGCGCTCGACACGCGTATGCGCGACGTGCGCGAAGGTCCCGACGGCGCGCTCTACGTGCTGACCGACGGGAACGACGGCCGGATCCTGCGACTCGTGCCGGCGCGGGCGCGCTGACGCCGCTTCCCCGGTTACCGCGACCGGCCGGTCCGGCCGGCGCACCGGCACGGAGCGGGATGGCGCGGGCACTTGGCGGTTGAAAACGACGCGTCCCTCGGCTATGTTGAGGGCCACGCCGGCGCAACTCGCCCCAGGAGGACCAGTGCCCTCTGTGCAGGTGATGGTGTCGTCGCCGCGGCGTTTCGGGGAAACGGCCCGCCGCGACCGGTGGTGGGTGCAGCCGGTCGCCACGTTCCTCGCCCTTTCCGCGTTCATTCTGTACTCGACATGGGCGGCGTTCCAGAACGCCCACTACGAGTTCGGCGCCTATCTGTCGCCGTTCTATTCGCCGCTCCTGTTCGGGCCGTCGGTGCACGCCTGGTTCGGCGCCGAGGTGCCCTGGTGGCCTCCCGTACTGCCCTATTCGGCCGCGTTCCTCATTCTGTGGGCCCCGGGCGGCTTCCGGCTCACCTGCTACTACTACCGCGGCGCCTATTACAAGGCCTTCTGGGCCGACCCGCCGTCGTGCACGGTAGGCGAGCCGCGCAGCCGGTACCGCGGCGAGCAGGCGTTTCCGCTGATTCTGCAGAACGTGCATCGCTACTTCCTGTACGTCGCCCTCGGCTTCCTCCTCGTGCTGCTGAGCGACGTCTGGAAGGCGCTGTGGTTCGCGGCTCCCGACGGGTCCGTGTCGTTCGGGATCGGCATCGGCACGCTCGTGCTGGCCGCCAACGTGACGCTGCTCGGCGGCTACACGTTCGGCTGCCACTCGCTCCGCCATCTCACGGGAGGCCGCCTCGACGCGGTCGGGGAGCGGCCGGTGCGCGCGAAGGCCTACGCCTGCGCCAGCTGCTTGAACCGGCGCCACATGCTGTGGGCCTGGGCCAGTCTGTTCTCGGTGGGCTTCTCGGATTTGTACGTCCGGCTCTGCTCGATGGGCATCTGGACCGACGTGCGACTGCTCTAGCCGCGTTCGGCCGTTCGTTCGTCCCCGCTTCGGCGCATCGCCGTTTCGCCGCTCGCCTCGCCGTCGCTCTCGTCGGCATCATTTCGCCGCCCGTTCCGGCGTGCTCTACGCCTCTTCTCACAAGGTCGTTCGTCGGTCGCCGCTCCTGGTCGGCCGTCGGCGTGACACTGAATGGACCTGCCGGTCATCGATCACGATGTCCTCGTCGTCGGCGCCGGGGGCGCCGGGCTGCGCGCGGCAATCGAAGCCTCCGCCGGGGGCGCCCGTGTCGGCCTGGTGTGCAAGTCGCTGCTCGGCAAGGCCCACACGGTGATGGCCGAGGGCGGCATCGCGGCGGCCCTGGCCAACGTCGACGACCGCGATTCGTGGCAGGTGCACTTCGCCGACACGATGCGCGGCGGCCAGTACCTGAACAACTGGCGGATGGCCGAACTGCACGCCCGGGAGGCGCCGGCCCGCGTCCGCGAACTCGAGGCGTGGGGCGCGGTCTTCGACCGGACCGCCGACGGCCGGATCCTCCAGCGCAATTTCGGCGGCCACCGCTATCCGCGCCTCGTGCACGTGGGCGATCGCACGGGCCTCGAG
>JACQVC010000071.1 GCA_016209995.1 Gemmatimonadota bacterium | reverse complement strand
GACCGGGACCGCGCGCTATTCCGCACCTGGACCGGCGGTACCGCTCAGCTCGAGCGCGCACGGCTCCTGATCCTCGAGTGGGATGGCGTCTTCCGCCGCGAGAGCGCCCCGGCCGCGCTCTACTCGGTGTGGGCTCGCCGGCTCGACGAAGCAGCGAGGGGAACGGACGTGCTCGCTGCCGTGCGCGACTCGTTGGTCGAGGCAGCGCTCGCCCAGGCCATCGACACGCTCACGGCGACGCAAGGCGCGAACTGGGGCCAGTGGCGCTGGGGTCGCATCCACCGCAGCGAGTTTCCGCACCCGCTGGTCAGCGCGTTCGACCTGCCCGCTGTCGAGCGGAACGGCGGCGCCGGCACCGTGGCCGGCACGGGCGCCACCTACCGCCACATCATCGATTTCGCCGATCTGGACGCGTCCGTCGCCACGAATGCGCCCGGCCAGTCGGGGCAGCCGGGCAGCCCGTTCTACGGCAATCTGCTCATGCCGTGGGCGAACCAGGAGTACTTCCCGCTGCTGTTCACCCGCGCGGCGGTGGAGGCTCACGGGGGTCATCGCCTGGTTCTCGCGCCCGCGCAGCGACCGACGCAAGGGAACGAGCAGAAGTAAAAGGTTGGCGCAGCAGGCCCTTCCGGCATTATCGTTCTACCGTCCGTGACCGTACCCTTCCCCTCTTTCTTTGGCGTGCAGATGACCGCGGCCGTGAAGTTCGGGGGGCCTTATACGACGGAATTTGTCACCGAGCTGAAGCAGCGCGTCGACGCGCACTTCAGAGAGCGGGGACTCTCCGACAAGGCGACGCCGGGGATGATCGCGAGGACCGTGATCATCCTGGCGATCACGTGCGGGAGCTACGGGCTGATCCTGAGCGGGAGATACTCGCCCTGGACGATGCTCGCGCTCGCGGTCGTGATGGGGGTGGGCATGGCGGGCATCGGGTTCGGGGTCGCACACGATGCCCTGCACGGAGCCTACTCTCACGATCCCAGGATCAACCGGCTGCTGGGGTACTCGTTCGACCTGCTGGGCGCCAGCAGCTACCTGTGGAAAATCACGCACAACGTGATCCACCACACGTACACCAACATCCAGAGTGTGGACGAGGACCTCGAGGTCTCGCCGCTGATTCGGCTCTCTCCGCACTCGCAGTGGCGGCCCGTGCACCGTCACCAGCACTGGCTGGCGTTCGGGCTCTACAGCCTATCGACGCTCTTCTGGGTATGGGTCAAGGACTACAAGTACCTGCTTCAGCGCAAGCTCGGGCCGTACGAGAACAAGAAGCACCCCCCGCGCGAGGTTGCGGTGCTGCTGAGCTGCAAGCTCGTCTATTACGGCTGGTCGGTGGTCGTGCCGCTCGTCGTGCTGGACATAGCGCTCTGGCAGTTCCTGGTCGGCTACCTGGCGCTCCATCTCACCGCCGGCACGATTCTGGGCGTGGTGTTCCAGCTCGCCCACGTGGTCGAGGGTCCGGAGCACGTGGTGCCGCCGGCCGAAGGCTACATCGATGCGACATGGGCGGTCCACGAGATGCGAACGACGTCCAACTTCGCGACCGGGAACCGGCTGATCACCTGGTACGTCGGCGGCCTCAACTACCAGATCGAGCACCACCTCTTTCCGCGCGTGTGCAGCGCGCACTATCCGGCGATCAAGCCGATCGTGCGCGAGGTTGCCGAGCGACATGCAGTCCCGTATCACGAGCAGCCCACGCTCTGGGCCGCCATCCGCTCGCACTACCGCACGCTGAAACGGCACGGCGATCCAGCGCTTTGCCCGGCCTAGGAGCCTGTGCTAGTGCTGGCTCGCTGACGACCTGTTGGTGAGGCGCTCCCCTCAGCCGTACTGCCACGTCTCGCCCGGCTTCATGACCTTCACCTGCACGCCTTTCGGCTGGAAGGCCGAGATGTCGGACGTCAGGAGCGGGAAGGTGGCATAGTGGATCGGTATGGCGACCTGGGGGCGGATCAGCTCGGCGGCGCGCTTGCCCAGCTCCGGCCCCATCGTGAAGCGATCGCCCACGGGAATGAAAGCCACCGCCGGCCTGTAGATCTCGCCGATGAGCGCCATGTCGCCGAAGAGCGCGGTGTCACCACAGTGGTAAACGGTCACACCGCCGAGGTGCGCGACTACGCCGCACGGCATGCCCATGTAGCGGCCTTCGAGCGACGACGAGTGGAACGCCTGCGTGAACGCGACCCAGCCCCAGTCGGCCGCGATCTTTCCGCCGGTGTTGCCGGGCTCGAGCTTCCTCACGCCCTGCTCCTCGAGGTAGGCGGTGATCTCGAAGGCCGCGTACACGGTAGCGTCGTTCGCTTTGGCGATCGCGACCGTGTCACCCAGGTGGTCGGCGTGTCCGTGCGTCAGGACGATGGCCTGACAACGCACGTCCTTCGCCTTCGCCTTGGCCACCGGGTTGCCCGTCAGGAACGGATCGATGGCCACGGCCTGGTTTCCATCGTCCAGCACGACACCGGCGTGACCCAGGTAGTTGAGCTTCAGTCCCATGCGTGAGCCTCCGCGTGTGAGGGATTCACTGATCGACATTCTGGGAGCCTCACGACTTTCGCGCCACCGTCGCTCGGGGGTCCCCACGCGACGAGAGTCGCGTGGGGCAGGCTCCTTGACGCCTCGCCGTAACCGATATGAAGTTCGGCACGATCCCAGACCCAACGACCAGGTATAAATGCAGCCCATTCCCAGCCAAGTGATGCGCACGCTCCCGGCCAGGGCATTGGCGCTGTCGGCAGCGGCGCTCGCCGTTCCGATCCTGGGGATCGTCTTCTTCTCCGAGTCGCTGGATCGGTATAGCGTTCTGCTCTGGACGCTGGCGCTCGTACCGGCGTTTCTCCTCGCGTACTATCGCTCGTGGCCGTGGGTGAGCCTGGCGCTCGCGGCCGGCATGGCTCTGCTCATCGCCGGTTATCTGGTCGCCATCGTGCGGGGCTTCGAGGCTCCGGACTGGCCGTTCCTGGTTTTCGTGGTCAGTGCCTATATCGCGATCGCGCTCGGGGCCGGCTGGATCGGCGAGCTGCGCGAATCCGCCGCCGCGCGTCAAACTACGCGGCAAGAGCTTGAGCGCGCCTACGAGGCGCTGCAACGCTCGCACGCGGAGCTGCAGGCCGCACAGCTGCAGCTCATTCAGGCGGAGAAGCTGGAGTCGGTGGGTCGCCTGGCCGCCGGGGTGGCGCACGAAGTAAAGAACCCGCTCATGACCTTGCTCGCAGGGATTCAGTACTTGCAGAAGCAGGGGCTGGCCACCAACGCGGATGTCGAGGGTCTGCTCGTGGACATGAGCACCGCGGTGAAGCGGGCGGATTTCGTCATCCGCGAGCTGCTCAATTTCTCCTCACCCCACCCGCTCGACATGAAGGCGAACGACCTCAATGACGTGGTGGAACGCACGCTGGGACTGGTCAAACACGAGGTGGACCGCGTTCGCATTACGGTGGTGCGCGAGCTGGGAGAAGGTCTTCCGCCCGTGACGTTCGACGCCTACCGCATCCAACAGGTCTTCCTGAATCTCATCATGAACGCCGCGCAAGCCATGGACGGAAGCGGTACGCTCACCGTGCGAACGCGTCTGACCTCGGCGTCCGCGCTGGGGACGGCCGCGGGGAACCGAGCGACCGGTGCCGTGATGTCCAACCTGGACGCGGTCCTCATCGAGGTGGACGACACGGGCCCGGGGATTCCCGCAGACAAGCTGCCCAAGATCTACGACCCTTTCTTCACCACCAAGCCCACGGGCCAGGGTACGGGACTGGGCCTGTCGGTCGCTCTGCAGATCGTCGAGATGCACGGAGGCAAGCTCTCGATCGTGAACCGCGCGGAAGGCGGCGTGCGGGCGACCGTCCTCTTGAGACTACAGCCGGAGCAAGACACGCATGGAGACGACCGCGAAGAAACGCGTCCTGCTCGTTGACGACGAGCCCACGATCACGCGCACGGTGAAGCTCTACCTCGAGGGCACCGGTGCCTTCGAGGTGCGGACGGAGAACCAGGGAAAGCAGGCGATTCCGGCCGCACGGGAATTTCGGCCGCAGGTCATCGTACTCGATATTGTCATGCCGGACGCGGATGGCGGCACGATCGCAGCCGACATCAAGGCCGATCCCGATCTCAAGGATACACCCATTCTATTTCTCACCGCGCTCGTGTCGCAGTCGGAGGTCGGGGCTCACCGCGGCAAGATCGGCGGCCACCCCTTCCTGGCGAAGCCGGTGGACATGGACAAGTTGGTGGACACCTTGAACGCGTTGGCTGGCGGCCACTAGGAGCCTGTCCGAGTGAATGAACGCGGCTGGCCCCGTGACTCGGACCGTCTCCTAGCCCAGTCCCAGCAACCGGGCCGTATTACCGCCCAGAATCTTCGCCTGGTCCACGTCCGGTATGTCCAGGCCGCGGATGCTGTTCACCATGCTATCGAGGCTGCCAATGCGGTGGGGGAAGTCGCTGCCCGCCAGCAGGTGATCGGCTCCCGCGAACTCGAGCGCCAGGAGCAGGGCGCCCGCGTTGAAG
>JACQVC010000069.1 GCA_016209995.1 Gemmatimonadota bacterium | reverse complement strand
TCGATGAACTGCTCCAGGATGGCATCGGTGCCTACCGACTCGTGGATGAACCGCACGCGCTCGCGCAGACTCGCGTCGTCCTCGACCACCGACGCTTGGGAGATGCCGACGGACGACTGCTGGGTGAGTGGCTTGACGATGACCGGGAAGTGGAGGCGTCGCGAGAGCTTGATGGTGCGCTCCCGATGGATCACGGCGAACTCCGGCACCGGAATGCGGTGAAAGGCCATGAGCTTCTTCGAGAGCGCTTTGTCCCGCGTGAGCACCATGCCGCGCGGGTTGCAGCCTGTGTACGGCAGGCGCAGCAGCTCGAGGTAGCTGACGACGTTCATGTCGAAGACGCCCACATCGTGAAACGCCTCCATCAGGTTGAACGCGATGTGCGGCTTGAACTCGTCGACGGCCTGGCGGATCACGCCGAGATCATCCTTGACCCCCAGCACGCGCACGTCGTGTCCCAGCTCCCTGAGCGTGCTGGTGACGTCGAACTCGGTCTTCCACTTGGCCGTGGCGAGATCGACGCCGGACACGTCTTCCGGCGGCACCAGGTGGTCGTGCATCAAGGCCAGCACGCGCAGCTTCTTCATAGCGCCAGCCGGTGGCGGCCGCTGTGCAGGTAGTTCATCGCTTGCACGGTCAGCAGCACGGAGAAGTCCATCCGGGTCCGCTCCTCGGAGCCCCGCAGCCGCAGGTTCAGTTCCGTGCAGCGTGCGATCATGTCCTCGAGCACCTGATCGATCGTGTACTGATAGATGGCGGTCCAGCGGCCCACCAGACGCCGGACCTCGCGCCGGTTCCGTTTCAGGAACTGCGCAGCCGGCATGTTCTGCGCGAACTCCTCGGAGTCGGAGAAGAGCTTACGCAGGTCGCTGTCGTAGAAGCTGGGATAGTCGAGGCCGTAGTGCCTGCGCTTGCGGCGGTAGTGCTGGCGCAGGGTCTTGCGGATCCGGGATACCGGATCGACGACGGCCTGACTGGTCACGACCGGCTCGCGCTGGCTCGTCTCGCGCATCAGCTCGTCCATGTATTCGAGCTTCTTGAGGGCGATGGGCCAGTCGGCGTACCGCTTGCGCCACTGCGAGTGCGGGGTCAGCCAGACGGCGAACGTTTCGGCGAAGTCCTCGTCCGGGTGGCTCTGGGCGTACCAGGAGTCGAGGTGAAGCACGAAGCTCTTGCTGTACGGTTTGGGCGCGTAGTACTCGGGATACTCGACCGAGGAGCTGCCGAACAGTTTCTGACGCCGGCGCTTGCGGTGCAGCTGGTAGGCGTGGTCGATCGCGTGGCCGATCTCGTGCCGCAGGATCCGCATGCACCACGCTTTGGTGCCGCCTTCCACCTCGAGCATCTGGCTCATCTCGAGTCGTGCCAGCCGCGCATGCGCGAGATAGAAGGGGATGGCCACGCCGGGCACGTCGTCCGGCGTGAACCACTCTTCGGACAACCAGAAATGGGGACGAAAGCGGATACCGCGCGCGTCGAGCTCGTGGTTCAGCTCCGCGATGCGGCGCTCGAGCTGCGTGCCCTCGATAGTGACGCCGAGGTCGCAGATGCGAAGGTCGAGGAGCTTCTCGTCGCTCCAGCGGGCCCAGACCGGCGACTTGCGGCGGCCCTGGGCCGTTGGAGTGCTGGGCGGAAGTGGCGTATCTGGCATCGGGCACGAAATGAGCGGTACCGACGATCGAGCCGGACTTCAGCCCTCCAACCTTTCCAGCGCGGCCCTGGTTGCGTCCCGGTGCTCCGCTTCGAGGCGGGTCATCGCGGCCTGCGTCTAGCGCCCGTGCGCGGCAGCGGCGTCGCCCTGCTCCATCTGCCAGTCGATCGCGGTGTCGAAGATCGCCCGGCGGACCTCCGGGTAGTCCGCAGGAAGCGGAATCGTGACGCCGACACCACGGGCCGCCGCCACCATGCCATCGACCTGGCGGTAGAGGTCGGCTGCCTGGACGGGATAGCCGCGGCGCTCGAGATCGTCGGCATCGTCCCTCGCCATCAGCACGGCCGAGTCGGCGGCTGCCCGCAGCCGGTCGCGCGCCTCGATCAGCGTCCCGTCCTTCTCGATGGCTTCGATGTAGCGGTATACAGCCTGGATGTAGCGGCCCTGAGCCTGCAGGGCGATACCCTCGGCGAGTCGGTCTTCCGCCGAGGCGCACGCAGTCGAGGTGGCAAGCGGGAGAAGAGGGGCCAGACGGCAGCGCCCACGCGTCATCACGGGTCCCCTTTGTTCCATTGAGGTTATCTACTAGAAGTTACCATCTCGACGTCTCTCTTGTCAGGGCTCCTGTTGGCCCGGTGGGGGATACGAAACGGGTCTCCGCGATGGGAAGGCACGAGTAGGAAACGCCCTCGCAGCTCGGGCTTGCGTAGATCGCCGCCTGGACGTTCTTTCATGACCGTGCCTTGGCGCGGGTCCCCTTCGGCCTTTCCCTGATCACTCGGCAGCCCGTGAGCCTGCGCGTTGCCCAAGCACTCCAGGAGAGCGGATGTCGACCGCTACCAACCCCGCCGCTTCGGCCCCCGTCTCGAAGGCGCCCGCGAAGCTGAGCTTCCTCAAGCTGGCGGGGCCCGGCCTGATCGTAGCCGCGACGGGGATCGGGTCCGGCGACGTGGTCGCGGGAACGGTCGCCGGCGCGCGCTACGGGGTCGTGCTGCTCTGGGCCATCCTGATCGGCGCGTTCTTCAAGTTCGTGCTGACCGAAGGCATTGCGCGCTGGCAGCTCGCCACGGGACTAACGGCGCTGGAGGGATGGGCGGCGCACCTGCCGGCCTGGGTGAAGGTGTACTTCGGCCTCTACCTGGTCATCTGGACCGTCGCGGTCACCGCCGCGCTCACGAACGCCACCGGTCTCGGCATGGCGAACCTCACGGGCGGCGCGATCGCGCAGCCGTGGGGGGCGGTCCTGCACAGCTTGTTCGGCTGCGGCTTCGTGCTACTCGGAGGCTACGCGGGCTTCGAGAAGCTGATGAAGCTTCTGGTCGGCGTGATGGGTTTCTCGATCCTGATCTGTGCCGTCATGACGTTCAGCGAACCCGTTGACGCGGTAGGTGGGATGCTGATTCCCTCGATCCCTTCGGGCAGCGGCCTGTACGTGCTCTCGCTCATCGGCGGCATCGGTGGGTCGATCACGATCTTGTCGTACAACTATTGGATGCGGGAGGAGAAGCTCAGTGGTGAGGAACAGCTCGGGTACGTGCGTGGCGACATTGGCGTCGCTTACCTGTTCACGGCCATGTTCGGGGTCGCGATCGCGCTGATCGCCAACCAGGCCTTCTTCGTGCAGGGCATCGCCGTCACGGACGCGCAGGCGGTCCCGCGGATGGCGGAGATGCTGGGTCAGATCCTGGGGCCGTTCGGCACCTGGGCGTACTCGGTGGGATTCTGGGCGGCGGTGTTCGCGTCGTTGCTCGGCGTGTGGCAGAGCGTGCCGTATCTCTACGCGGACTACTACGGCATCATGAAGAAGCTTCCCTCGGAGGAGCGCCAGCGCGTGACGCGGGTGACGAGCACTCCGTACCGGCTGGCGCTTCTGTTCGTCACTCTGGCTCCGCTCCCGTTCGCGTTCACGCAGCGGCCGATCGCGATCATCATCACCTACACGATCGTGGGGAGCCTGTTCGTTCCCTTCCTGGCCGCGACTCTGCTCTACCTCAACAATCGCGTTCCGTGGACCAGCTCGGTGCCCCGGAACCGTTGGACCACCAACGCCCTGCTGGTCGTGATTCTCGCGCTGTTTCTGGCCGTGGGGGCACAGGAAGTCATCAATGCAGTCCGGTAGGACCGTTACGGGCAATTCATCCGCGCACTTGGAGACGCGAACTCAGATCGGCACTTGCTCCCAAGACGAAGAACAGCCTACTTGCCCGCCTGACTTGCCTGAAGCGCCCAAGCGATCCAAGCCGCGGTCAGCAGGATGGGTCCCATACTATGCAAAGCTAGGGTCTAGGGCGGGAGTGCGCATTGACCACAAAGCATGTCGAGGCGCTGGCCGTCCGCTCGGATCACCTGGTCACGCAACTGGCAGGTTCCTGGATTTGCGATCAAGCTGCAGAATACCAATACTTGATGCACTGAGCCGCCTGCGCCCCCCTTTTTGGTGTCGGTCGGCGAGCGCCTCGCGAGCAGTGAAAACTCCCGATCTACTTGTGGTCTCGAATGGCCCAGAAGCCGAGCCCCAAAGGCAAGAAGCGGGTGGTCCTGAGGCCGTGCGCCGGTTGCGGCACGAAGTTCGATGCCAGCGCCGCGGTCTGTCCGAATTGCCGTCAGCGGCGGCCTGCTCAGGCGGCATCACCCGGCTCGAAACGGATCACGGCGCTGGTCGTGGTAGCCGTGACGCTGATCATTGTGCAGATCGCGCTGGCGCTCCTGAGGCGGGAGCCAGCGCTTGTATCGCCCCCGCAGGATGTCGAAACCGTGTGGGATCGCTGCGCCCAGTTGATCGAGGAGACGGTTGGCGGTTCCGGCACCGTCCGATATCCGATCGCCTTCCTCGATCACGTGAAGGAGCTGGCCTACCGGGAGTACGAGGTAGCTGTACCGATTGATGTAGAGAGCGGCGGTGTGGTGAGGGAGCGCTACAACGCGCTCTGCGTCCTGCATTATGACGATCTGCAACAAGACTGGGCCGTGGACGAGCTCGAGCTCACGCCGCCGTGATCCACTTGCAGTCTAAACCCTCGCAGCAACGCTTCTGAGACCTCAGTAGTCGAATTCGCAAAGTACGACCCCTCAGCGGCCACTGCCTTTGCGCTGCACGATCGGCTGGGCCTCCGTCGGATAGGTCCAGTGAAAGTAGTTGGTCGAGGCGGCATGTTCGGCGTGCATGTGGATGCGCGGCCCCTGGCGCCCCCCGGTGCTTCTCGACCAGCGCGAGAAGCGTATATCGTCGGAGATCGAGAACCCGAGAGGCTGGATGTCAGTCCAGCGACGCGGCAACTGGTAGCTGTTTTGCTGGTAAAGCTCGATGAAGGGGACGGCGTTGCGCAGATCGGAAAGGGCCGCGGCATCGTAAGCCCGCTCGCGCATCTCCTGGAGCTGCGGCGCCGCCATGCTCGCCAGTACGCCCACAATGAGCGTGACGAGCAGGAGCTCGATCAGCGTAAACCCCGCGTCTCGATATCGCAACATTTTGATCCACTTGCACTTAGGAGGAAAAACCCGGGGGCTGTGGCCCTGGGGGGTTCAGGCGTGGCATTTCAGCCCCTAACCATAAAGCTGTCAGCAGGCTAGCACCGCGTCAACACCCGTCTCGACGCGACAGCGTGCCTCACCGTGCTGTGCGCTGGGCTCGCTGCACTACCGCAAATCCGGGCACCGGGATCGCAGCAGCTCGAGATCGCTCGGCTGGATCCGGGGGGCGGCCGCGGACGTCGCTGCGCGACGATACTCTTCGCTCATGACGGCATCCGGAACCGTAGCGTGGCCGAGACCCAGGGCGTGGCCCAGCTCGTGCGCGATCACCAGCAGCAGGTCGTTCGGGCCGTCGAAGCGATAGATCCGGATTTCTCTCTCGGCGGATACGATGCGGCCCTCCTGCGTGTGAACGGCCTCGCGATAGCCGCCCGACTCCACTCGTGTGCCTGGAAACGCCCGCTCGATCGCGGCGCGCCGCCGCGCGTGCTGCTGTAGCTCGCGATTGAAGCTCTCCTCTTCGTCTTGGAGCCGGCGCTGTAAGGTCTCCAGCTGGCGCGTTTCTTCGCTGAGCGCGAGACGCCCTGCCTCGAGCGTCCTCGCGGAGGCACGCAGCTGCGCCCGCACTTCGTCCGATGCATCTCCACGCTGGTTCCAGCCGCGCACCGTGTCATTGTAACTGGCGGTCCGCCCCTGGTGATCGCGGAGACGCTGCTCGAGCTGGCTGCGCATCCGCGCAGTCCGCTCGCGCAGGTCATTCAGCTCCACTCGCCGGCGTTCGAGCCCGGCACTGGTGCGATCGTAGGCTTCCTCGAAGCGACGGCGCTCCTGTGCGCTGGCCTGACGATCGTCGTACACAAAGCGAATCGGGAAGCCGCTGGTAGCGTTGTTCGTGAAGAGAGTGCGGCCCACCGCTTCCTCCCACAAAGCCGCAGCCCGGCGCACCGCCTCGCTTGCTTCGGCCTGGGTCAGTCCGAACGGATCGTCGACCCTGGCAATCCGCCAGTGGAGTGGCACTTCGCAGGGGACGGCGGAACCACGGGTCTGCTCCTGGAGCGCGGCCAGCTCGTCGGGCGAGGCAAACATCTGTTCCGACTCCGGCACGACGGGCTGGTTCAGCGCGAGCCAGGTCGCAAAGCCGAGAACCGAGAGAATCGCCACGGAGGGCGCGAGGCGGATCTTCATGATCCGATTCCTGCCGCTGAGCAACGCAAACGAAAATGTTACCGAAGTCTAGCTGTTGGCTGGAATCGTCCACAACCCTTGCCTCACGACGGTTGCGGCCCAAGATACACAACGGTCACGTGGTCTCCCAGGGCGGCTCGTCGCTGCGATCGAAGTGTTGCGGCTGGACGACAAGGGCCGAGTGACGTACTGTATAGCTCCGCAGCGTCGGGCACCGAGCTCGGCGCCTCCCTTCCGTAAGTGGGACAAGTGAACGGCCGAACGGTTTGGTGGAGGGATCGCCACGTCGCGGGCGGCACGATTGTTGCCACCACTGAGCGCCTTGAGGAGTGCACCGATGGAAGAGCTTGCTCCTACGGGACTGTGGATCCACGGCGCCAATGATCGGTTGAAGGCGCAGTGGAGTAACTGCATGGCTTGGTCCACGGTAGTGGCCGCAGCCGTGCACGCAGCCGCGTTCGCGTTCTGGCCAGCCTGGCAGGTTACGCGACCGTTCCGGGAGCCACCGGTCGAGCTGGTGCAGATCGGGTGGGCCCCCGAGGATACAGGGCCGAATCCCGGCGACGGGCCGTCGACTGCGACGCCGGTCCTGGACGATCGCGATTCGGACCCCGTCGTTGCCGATCTCCAGAATCGGGTCGATCGCGTCGACGCGGAGATCGCGACGCAGTCGCAGCTTCTGCGCGAGCGACTGCGGCGCCGAGCCTCGGCCGTCCCCACGCTCGCCGAGCCCGAGCCCGAACGCGCGAGCGAGAGCTCGCCCGGTGCCAGCGAGGAGGGTCCGATGGCGGTACGAGGCTATCCCTCGACGGCCGAGCTGCCGGCTTCGCTATCGGAAAGCGCGCTCGACCTCGATCGTCTGTCCAACGTGCGTCCCGAGCTGGCTCTCGTGGCGCCCGCCCTCTGGGTGCTGGTGCGAAATTCGCCCGAGGTGGCGAGCTACATGAGGCGGGTCTACAC